>CAXSIE010000125.1:2298-11844 GCA_964237295.1 uncultured Flavihumibacter sp.
TTACAAAGATCCGTGCTATTTCACCGGATCATTTTTACCTGGTTCCGGGCGTTGGAACGCAGGGTGGTAACCTGGAAGAAATTTCCATTAATGCCATGAATAAAGATGTCGGCCTGCTGGTAAACATTAGCAGGGCCATTATTTATGCCTCGCCGGCGGAAGATTTTGCAGACCATGCCAAGTCCGCTGCCAAAGCTTATCAACAGGAAATGGAAACGTATTTATAATCGCTTTACCAATTATTAAATATATCATATCGTCAATCTTTACATTCAATATGTTATTTTCTCACATCATTCCATTTAATGTTTTATTTTCATCGCTCAAAAAAACCTTTGATGAGAAAGTCTTGTATTTTAACAGTATTTTTATTTTTATGCTTTTACGGTTTTTGTCAGAACACTCCAGTAACAAAGGGAAATTATCTATTAGCATCCCGCTTTTCTCCCAAGAAGCTGGATAAAATGCTATACTCAGCAGCAGTAGATCCCCATTGGCTGAAAAAGTCGAACCGCTTTTGGTATATGTACCAAACCAGCCTTGGTAAAAAATGGTATATCGTTGATCCTCCCAAAGCATCTAAACAGCAATTATTTGATAATGATAAACTGGCAGCGGCAATTACAAAAATTATAAAGGACCCTTTCGATGGACAGAACCTTCCCATCGATAGCATAAAATTTATTAAGGATGATAACAGCATCCAGTTTGAAGTGAAGAGCAGTATTGATGTAGAAGCGATAGATTCCATAACAAAAAAGCCCGCTGTTCCGTCAAGGAAAACTAAAAAAGTATTTTATTTTGAATACGATCTGTTAACCGCTGGCCTTACAGAATTAAAAGATTATAACAAGCCTAAAGCACGCATGCCATGGGCTTCCATTTCTCCCGATAGCACAACGATTGTTTTTTCGCGCAATTATAATTTATACTGGATGGACAGGGCAAACTATAAAAAGGCGCAGGTTAAAGAAGAGGACAGCTCTATCGTTGAACACCAGCTCACTACTGACGGAGTAGAAAATTTCAGTTATGGAAGGGGCGGTAATGAAACCAATGTTGAAAAGGAAAAAAATAAAAAGAAAAGAAAACCGGTAGGGATATTCTGGTCGCCTGATTCAAAAAAATTCAGTCTGGAACGTGTGGATCAGCGACAGGTAAAAGATCTCTGGGTTATCAATAGTATTGCAGAACCGAGGCCCACACTGGAGACTTATAAGTATCACATGCCAGGTGAGCCGGAAGCGCCCCTTACCAGCCTGATGTTGTTCGACCTCGCATCCCAGACTAACAAGAAACTGAATACTTCCGCATATAAAGATCAGGACATATCCGTGTGGCCGGCAGTGCCTTTGAAAAAAAACCGCGATGATCCTTACCGCTCCAGTTTATGGTTGGGAGATACGAGTAAATTTTATATAACCCGCACCAGCCGCGACCTTAAAAGAATTGATATATGCGCGGTATATATAAGAACAGGTGAAATTAAACCGTTGATTGAAGAAAGGATGAATACCTATGTGGAAACCCGACAGCTGGGAATTATTAACAATGGCAAGGAATTGATTGAATGGTCGGAACGGGATGGTTGGGCTCATTTATATCTTTATGATGAACAGGGGAAACTAAAGAATCAGATCACCTCAGGGTCCTATCATGTGGAAGATATAGAAGGTATTGATGAAAAAAAGAGGGTAGTGTATTTTACGGGTAACTCAAGGGAGCCCAATGAAGATCCCTATTACCAACACTTGTATAAAGTTAATTTTGATGGCAGTGGTTTGAAATTGTTAAACCCCGGAGAATATGATAATGCTATAAGTCTTGATGATAGCAACCAGTTCTTTGTAGACAATTTCTCACGTGTAAACACGGTTCCCACATCTGTTTTATATGATAATGAAGGGCGTAAAATAATGGAGCTTCAAAAAGCAGACCTGTCCAGGTTATTCGAAGCAGGCTATAAATTTCCGCAACCTTTTAATGTAAAAGCCGACGATGGTACAACAGATCTTTATGGCGTGATGTACAAACCTTTTGATTTTGATTCAACAAAAAAATATCCGATCATTGAGTATGTGTATCCCGGTCCTCAAACTGAAGCCGTTGGTAAAGCCTTTGGAAGAAGTATGGACCGGATCGATAGGCTTGCTCAATTCGGCTTTATAGTAGTTACCGTTGGAAATCGTGGCGGATCACCCGGCCGCTCTAAATGGTACCATACTTTTGGTTATGGTAACCTGCGCGATTACGGACTGGCCGATAAAAAGGCCGCCATCGAGCAACTGGCCGACCGGCATCCTTACATAGATATTACCAGGGTTGGCATCCATGGCCATTCAGGGGGAGGTTTTATGTCAACTGCTGCCATGCTGGTGTATCCTGATTTCTTCAAAGTAGCAGTATCAGAAAGCGGCAATCATGAAAACAATATTTATAACCGCTGGTGGAGCGAAAAACATAATGGTGTTAAAGAAGCGATCGGAGAGAAAGGCGACACCTCTTTTGTTTATGCAATAGAAAAGAATTCAGAACTGGCTAAAAATTTAAAAGGTCACCTGATGTTATCAACGGGAGATATTGATAACAATGTGCATCCCGCGAACACCATTCGTATGGCCAATGCCTTGATCAAAGCGAATAAAAGATTTGAATTTGTTCTGCTGCCTGGCCAGCGTCATGCTTACGGCGATATGCAGGAATTTTTGTTCTGGCAATCAGGAGATCATTTCTGCAAATATCTTTTAGGTGATTTTTCACAACCCGTTGACGTACTCGAAATGTCGCGCGAAGTTGAATTGAGTGGAGACAAGAAAAGAGGAGCGCAGTAATTTTAACCACGGAGTTTACTCCGTGGTTAAATAAATTACAATTAAATCACTGTTTTCTTCTTATCATCCTTCAAACTCATATCCAGATCATGGCCCAGTGTAATTGTTGAAAAGGAAGAACTGATCTTCATAGCGGTGCTTCCGTTGCCCGACTTACCTGAATAGCTGTGGTTGAAATTTGGCTTTTTACCATCGCTGTTAGATCCTTCTTTTATATCAAAATCAGTTTTATTAGACAATTCACCGAAGCTGGTGCTGATATCAAAAGTAGCACCCAGATTTTTATTGATGTCTACATACAATGTTGAAAAAGCGCTGGTTACTCTTAATTCTTTGGCAGTGTTTTCAATACCGAGCTTGATACCGCTTGAGTGTTCAAACACCGCGTCTACAGAGCCATCCAGCTTATTAACAATCGCTCTGGAGAACTTAACGGTAAGGGTTCCGTTGCTGATGCTTTCAATGGTTGCAGTGCCAAACTCAACATCAACCTTTTTTACATTGGTTAACTTTCCTGCAGTAAGGGTGCCGAACTTACTGGTGATTTCAACCAGGCCTTTCATATCCGGAACAACCGTCGGTCCGAATTGATTATTAAGCGTTAACGGATTTGATACCGGCATCAATACCAGGTAATTGATTTCCATACTCTGCTCTTTAGAGCCCTTACTATCATTTCTGTTTTTGCGATCGTTCTTCATATTTGTTTTAAAGGAAACGCCACCGGGGCTCTTATTGTCTTCAATGGAAATACGATCTAATATTTCCTGTGCACGCTCCTCAGTAGATGATTTTACAGTAATTGTTATTGCTACTTTCACTTTATTTGTATTGCCAGCTTTTACAATAACTTCCCCGAACTGGTTATCAATAGAAATTTTGTCGCTGGCTGAGATGGAATACGATTTACTGTATGTTTTCTTTTTTTCAATCGTTAAATCATCATCGGCCCTGAGTTGAAACGTAGCAAGTAGCAGTGCCATGCATAAGCTTATATTAAGCAGGTTTAGATATTTTTTCATCGGTTGTTTTTTTTGAATGTTTAATTTTTTGTATGATGGTTAATTGCTGATTAAGAAGATCTATCTGCCATTTAAGGTTACTGATCATTGTCTGGATCAGCACTTCTTGGTTAGGATGTCCGGGAAGCTCATTTCTTAAAACCTGATAATTACTATCCAGTTTTGAGATGTCGCCTGAGAACTGCCTGTACAATTCAGGTTGTTCTTTTTCTATCTTTTTAAGTTGTTTATGTTTGAGCTCGATAAGCTTTGTAAAATGATATACTTCTTCAGCATATTCTGCTGGCACTTCGCTGTTATCTGATATGGCAACAGTTTGATTGTCCTGCTTTTTTGTAAAGGGTGAAAAATAATATACAGATGTTGTTATAACAAGGATAGCTGCTGCAATTGCGCTCCACCTGACCCATGCCATTCGCAGGATAGTTGCCTGTTTTTTTTTATCAGCCGGTAATTCCTCTTCAATAGCTTTCCACACTTTGTTTCCGGGTTCGTAGCTATCAAAGGCATCACGGTTATCATTGATAAAATTTTCTAAATTTTCTTTCATGATACAACTCCTTTTTTAAGGATACAAATTAATTTGTCTTTTGCACGTTTGTATTGCGTGCGGGTAGTGGAATGGGTTATTCCCAGTATTTCAGCTATCTCTTCATGATCGTACCCCTCCAGCAGGTAAAGACTTAGTACGGTCCGGTATCCGTTAGGCAATTGTTGAATAGCTTCTTTTACTTCCTTTATTTTATATTGAATTTCAGCTTCGTTTATTGCCTCATCTTCCGGTAAATCTCCGGCAGCACTGTCTCCGATCTCTATGAATTTGATTTTGTTTTTTCTAAGGTGACTGATACATTTATTTACCACGATCTGCTTTAACCAAACGCCGAAGCTCGATTTATATTCAAATGAATGCAGGTGTTTAAAAGCATCTGTAAACGCTTCCTGCAATACATCTTCGGATTCGGAGAAATTATTAAGCAACCGGTAACAGGTGCTGAACATTGCCTTGCAATATTGATGGTATAGCTCGCTATAGCTCCGGCTGTCACCGTTTTTGCAACGTTCCACCAGCGGGTTGTAATAATTAGTGGCTGTGAGCTCCAAATAATTTGTTTTATACTAAAGACTCGGTGTTGGGAATCATGTTGCATGAAGGTGATCTTTTATTTTGGGTGTGGGGTATAAGGTATGGGGTATGAGGTTTGGGATAGAGAACCACGGAGGCAGGGTGACACGGTGGTACACGGTGATTTTTAGAATCTTAAAACTGTGTTTCTTCGTGTCACCCTGTCTCCGTGGTTCTCTATCCCAAATCTCATACCTCATACCCCGTACCCCATACCTCGCACTAATTTCTTACTTTGCATGCATTTAAACAACCTAATATGTCGCAGGATCTTTTTCAGTCGCCGGATTATTATTTATTGGATGAAATATTTACTGAAGAACAGAAACTGATTCGTGACACCGTTAGAGCATACGTAAAAAAAGATATTTCTCCTATAATTGAAGATTATGCCCAGCGGGCCGAGTTTCCGCATCAGATTGTAAAGCAACTGGGAGACCTAGGCTGTTTCGGGCCAACCATCCCTGTTAAATACGGAGGCGGAGGATTGGATTATATTTCTTACGGACTCATGATGCAGGAACTTGAAAGGGGAGACAGCGGTGTCAGAAGCACCGCATCCGTACAGGGCTCCCTGGTGATGTTCCCAATTTATGAGTTTGGTTCAGAAGAACAAAAGCAAAAATACCTTCCTAAACTGGCCAGTGGAGAATGGCTCGGTTGCTTCGGCCTCACCGAAGCCGATCATGGAAGCAACCCCTCAGGCATGTTATCAAACATAAAAGATGAAGGAGACCATTATATTTTAAACGGCAGTAAAATGTGGATCAGCAACGCTCCTTACGCGCAGGTGGCGGTGGTATGGGCGAAAGATGAACTGGGAGCTATCCGCGGACTGATCCTTGAAAAAGGAATGGAAGGGTTCAGTACACCCAAAACGCATGGTAAATGGAGCTTACGGGCATCGGCAACAGGGGAACTGGTTTTTGATAATGTAAAAGTTCCTAAAGAGAATATTTTCCCCAACGTAAAAGGATTGAAAGGACCTTTAAGCTGCCTGAGCAAGGCACGCTATGGTATTGCCTGGGGATCGGTAGGCGCAGCCATGGATTGTTATGATACAGCCCTGCGCTATAGTAAAGAAAGAATACAGTTCGACAGGCCGATCGGCGCGTTTCAACTCCAGCAAAAAAAACTCGCCGAGATGATAACAGAAATCACCAAGGCCCAGCTATTGAACTGGCGGCTCGGATCATTGATGAATGATAACAGGGCAACACCCGCGCAAATAAGTATGGCCAAAAGAAATGGCTGTGAAATAGCGCAGCAGATTTGCCGGGATGCCAGGCAGGTCCTGGGGGGCATGGGTATCACCGGGGAGTATTCGGTAATGCGTCATATGATGAACATTGAAAGCGTCATCACCTACGAAGGCACTCAGGATATTCACTTACTGATTACAGGCATGGATATAACCGGATTGAACGCTTTTAAATAACACCGGCAGAATAACAGGTCACAATCGCCGCATTAATATTTTCCGACTTTTCTGCCTAATTTGCAGTCATGAAAATCTTCCTCATTGGCTTCATGGGTTCAGGCAAAACGCACTGGGGGCCGCAACTTTCCGCCAGGTTAGGATTTCCTTTCTTTGACCTTGATAAAGTAATCATAGAAAAAGAAAAAAAAACCATTCCTGAAATTTTTGCTGAAAATGGGGAAGAATATTTTAGATACCTGGAAAAGGAAGTGCTGGAAGAGCTGGTGGAAGATAATGATGAATTTATCATCTCCACCGGTGGAGGTACACCCTGTTTTTTTAATAATATACGGTTCATGAAAAGAAAAGGAACCGTAATCTGGCTCAATACACAGGTAGATATCCTGGTGAACAGGTTATTGAAAGACAAGTACAGTCGCCCTGTTTTAAAAGATGTTGCTGATGAGGAGTTAAAACCATATATTCTTAAAAAAATCCTAAGTCGTAAATTATATTATGAGCAGGCAGATATAATTGTTAATGAAGAAAGCCTTTCTGTAGATACCTTTGCTGAAATTATCATCAATGCATAGATTTTTTTTAATTACAGGTAGCCTGCTGGGAGCTTTATCAGTGGCACTGGGAGCTTTTGGAGCGCACAGTTTAAAAAAAATTGTATCGCCGGAAGCGGTCGGTATCTTTGAAACAGGAGTCAGGTACCAGTTCTATCATACTTTCGGTTTATTGCTGATAGCAGTTCTTTATGAAAAATTTTCCAACAAATGGCTGGTTTGGGCCGGTAACAGTTTCCTTGCAGGAATACTGCTATTCAGCGGTTCTTTATACATGCTGGCTTTGTTAAATGCCGGTAACACTCCGTTCGGTGGTTTGTTCTTTATTGCAGGCTGGCTGTTTTTAATGTGGGGAGTTTCACGGCGCATTCTTTAACATCTTACAAATTCAACTCTAACGTTGTTTCTGTACCACCGGCAATATTATTTTCAAGTTTATAACGCCCATCAATCCCTTCAACGCGTTTCTTAATATTGCTCAACCCGCTGCCAAACCGCCTCAGGTTATTATAGTCTATTCCAACTCCGTTATCAGTAATAAAAATTATTAATTTTGTATCAATCAAAAAAGTAATGACCACTTTATCTGCTTTTGAATGTTTCAGAACATTGTTCAGCGTTTCTTTAACGCTTAAAAAAAGATTCCTTCTCTTTCCACCGCTGAGCTCAATGTTTGGAAAAGAGGAGGGCATGTTCACCACGCAATCTATTGAAGTGTTTTCAAAAAATTCCAGGGAGTAAATTCTTATATAAGTGATCAGGCTTTCCACTGAATCATTCTCACTTTTCATGGTCCAGATCAGGGTATTCATTTTGATGATCAGTTCATTGGCAGCATTGGAAATCTTGTCTATTTCCGGGAACACGCTATCTTTCATTTTCGCTTTAACAATCTCACTCATCAGCCGGATATGGGTAACGCCACTACCCAGTTCATCATGCATATCCGCAGAAATGCGGTTGCGCTCTTCTTGTTGGGCAGATAACACGGCCAACTGTTTTTCAAAATCCTGCATTTCGGTTTTTAGTTTCAAACGCTCACTTTCTTTTGTTCTGACTACAATAGCTGTTCTGTTTTTTAAGGCGAGTGCCGTAAGGAAGAACATGAGTTCAATGGCCAGTCCTAATTCATAATATGTCAGGGCATTTCCCAGTGGTCCGGGATAACGGTCACGAAAACTACTACTGTTAGGGGAATTAATCAGGTATAATGATACCAGTCCGCCGGCTATAAGAAAACTATGTCCTATCGCCAGGTAATTAAGTATTTCTTTCTTTTTATTAAAAGTATAAATCACAAAAATAATGGCGCCGGCAACCCATAAAAACTTACTGAAACCTTCTACCATGTTTTGCCCGACATAGTTATCGGTGTAGAAGTATAAATAACTGAATAAAGCAATGCTTATTATAATAATATATTGTTCTATAAGCATCAACTTATCTAACCATGGGAAATTCTTTTTTGACTCTATAAACTTTCTCAAAAAAATCAGGTAAATAAATGTGCCTGTTGATTGCAGTATAAAATCAAGATAACCTTCAAAAAAGTTATTAAAGGAAGAGGAGGTTCTGAAAAAATAGGATTTTAAAAATAGCATCAGGCCTAAACAAGCAGCATAACCGGCGTAATAAATAAATTCCGCATTGCGGTTTAATAAGTAAACCGCTATGGAATAAAAGATCATCATTAATAAAATCCCTGAAAAGACAAATGTTATGATATTCCCGCTTTTATCAGAATTTTGATAATTAATCATATAAGAACTCTGGTAATAATCCCTTATCAGCACCGGCGTAAATGTGTGGGCATTTGTTTTTGTAAATTTTAGTTTTACGAAATAGGTTGCTGTTTGATGAGAAGCCAACGCTATTTTTTTTAATCCATTGATTTCATCAGGATAATAGCCTGATTGTTCAACGCTCTTTTCAGATTCATTCAATTGATACAATTGAATCTCTTTAAAATAGATACCGGGGAAAAAGTAAAAACCAATCGTTGTATCAGCCTTGTTTACAACAGTAAATTTTAAGTATATGTCTTTTTGAACATGTTCAGGTAAAACTTTTAATGGAGAAGGAATGGTATCTATAAAACGCAAACCGGTAAATTGTGCCGGTTTTATAGCATGAGTGTCATCCATATATATAAAAGCATTGCAATTAAGCTTTATATATAAAGCAATTGTATTAATTCTGATCGTATCTGGTCCTTCAATGTTTTTGGCCTGGATTGTAGTGTTAACAATACTGATAAGCAGCAAAATTGATAAGCGGCTTTTCGATTTCATAAACAGGTTATAGGATTATAAATGACCGTTAAGGTTTTGCAAAGTCCTTTTTAAGGTAAAAAATAATACACTATATTGAAAGTTCAGGCGATAGATGTAAACTCAGGATCATGAAATTACGATTTCTTTATTTACATTTCAAAGAACCTGTTAAGCACCCGCTTCTAATTGTGTGCGGATTTTCTTATATTCTTATCTTTGCGAAACATGGCAAACAAATTGAAAACGAAGAAGAGCCAGTCTCCCGATCCGGACAAATTAAAACCCGAAAAGGTAGAACAGGT
>CAXSIE010000126.1:0-8949 GCA_964237295.1 uncultured Flavihumibacter sp.
ATCCTCCTTCATCTGATCAAGGTATTGAACGGCTTCTTCTTTAGAACGGCTGCCTTGTTCTTCAATGATACGAAGCAAGGTGTTTTCAACGTCGATGCTCATGGGGTCTTTGGTTCCGCAGAGGTAAACGTAAGCTCCAGATTCAAGCCATTCATACAATAATGGGGCTTCTTTTTGCATCTTATGCTGCACATAAACTTTCTCTTTGCTGTCGCGGGAAAATGCTACGCTCACTTTGTTGAGGGTACCGGTTTCCAGCCAGTTCTGAATTTCCGTCTGGTACAAAAAATCTGTAATAAAATGCTGGTCACCGAAGAACAGCCAGTTTTTTCCGGACGCACCCATGGCGTCACGCTGCGCTATAAAAGACCTGAATGGTGCAATGCCGGTGCCCGGACCGATCATGATGATGTCTTTATCTTCTTCCGGCAACCGGAACTGGGCATTCGGATGTACATAGAAGTTCAGCGTGCTGTCAACATTCAGATGAGAAAGGAAGTCTGAGGTAAGTCCATACTTTATTTCATTATTGATATCGAAATAATTTTTAGCAACAATAATATGAAGTTCACCGTTATGCGCTTCAGGCGAAGATGCTATAGAATACAACCTTGGTGTAATAGGCTCCAGAATGGTAATGACATCTTTAAACTGGGCTGCATTTTTTACCGGATAGATCCTTAGTAGGTCTGGCAGGTCGATCCTTGTGGCGGGAATATCCTGCTGAACGATCTCTGCATATTTCTTAACTACCCTTTCAGGCAAATAAAAAATATTCAGCTTTTTCTGAAGCAGTTCTGAAATAGTGATGGGTTCATTTTTATAACCAACCGTTTTTTCTTTATCAATACCAACAAGTTTAGTAACAGACGCTACTACTGAAATCGGATTTTCAGGTATCACGCCAATGGAATCACCGGGCAGGTATTCTATGTTTTCCGCTTCAATTTCTATATGATAAGTTTCCTTTGCGGAGCCCCGGTCATTCAAATTAATATTGGTTAATACTTTGCGTGCAAAGGTTTTTTTACCGCTTGTTTTTTTTGTGGTAACAGTAGCGGGTGTTGCAACTGTACTGCCGTTCTGATGCAAAGCCTGCAAAGCGTTTGCAAACCATGCGTTGGCATCTTCTTCATAATCAACATCGCATTTCTGCAGGGGAAGAAGGCGGCTGCCGCCATGTTTCAGCAGTTGCTCATCTACATCTTCCCCGGTTTTGCAGAACAGGGGATAGGAAGTATCTCCCAGTGCAAGCACGCTGTATTTCAGTTTATTCAGTTCATAACCATTCGTAAAAAGATGGTCGTAGAACTTTTTTGCTGCGGCAGGGGGTTCACCGTCACCATGGGTGCTTATGATGGAAAAAAAGTATTCTTCTTTCGAAAGGTCATGGAGCTTATACTGATCCAGGCTTACCACTTTTGCATTGATACCGTTCTTTTTTGCTTTAGTTGCAAAAGTAGTAGCAAGCTTTTTAGAGTTGCCCGTTTCGGTTCCATATACGATAGTGATCTTGTTAACCCCGTTTTTTGCAGAAGAAATTTCCTGTGGCTTACTACCGGCTGTATGAAAGATTACTGCGGATAAATAACCGTTCATCCATACAATTTCATCAGGCGTAGAACTGTTTATCAAATCCTGTAAAGCTTTTAGTTTAGCTTCTCCTAACATGTTTGTATCATTAAATTCAAAGTTCAATATTTACATTTTAGAATTCTTTATAGCAAATCGGAATAATTTAAAATTTATTTGTTTCTTCTTTAATCATTTCACCCTTTCAGGGTTTGCCGCATTACCCATACCCCATACCTCATACCCCATACCCCATACCCGTTACTGTATCATACACGCGGCCACCGTAACATTACTCGTTTCATCAATCAATATGGCGCCGCCATTTTCCCGCAGATTTTTGTAAGAATCATACGCAACTGGGCTGGCTGTTTTAATGGTAGCCTTTATGATATCGTTAAGCTGAGCCTGTTCAGTGGTGTAATCTTTTTGAAGACTGTTCACGTCAAGCTTGTAATCGATGCTTTTTACAACGGCTTTTACGATACGGCTGTTAATCTGAAGCAAATATTTTTTGCCCGGAACCAGCGGCTTATTATCCATCCAGCAAAGCAGTACTTCCAGTTCCTGTGAAACCTGTGGCTGATTTTCTGAAAGTACAATCAAATCACCCCTGCTGATATCGATGTCATCTTCCAAATGAAGTATGGCGCTTTGAGGCGCATAGGCTTCCGCTGTTTCTTTACCACTCACCTCTATGCTGGTAATGGTGCTTTTCATACCTGCAGGCAGCACGGTAACCTTATCGCCTTTACGATAAACCCCGCTTATAATTTTACCTGCATAACCACGGTAGTCGTGCAGTTCAGGAGCTTGCGGACGAATTACAAATTGAACGGGAAAGCGTGCATCCGTATGATTGAGGTCCTGATCGAGTTGCACGTTTTCAAGGTAATGAAGCAACGATTCTCCTTCATACCAATCTATAAATGCAGACCTGTCTACAATATTATCTCCGTTTAATGCGCTGATAGGAATATAAGAAACATCTTTTAATGCCAGTGATTGAGCTACTGAAGCGTAATCAATAACAATATTATTATAAACATCTTCCGAGTATTCTACCAGGTCCATTTTATTGATGGCAATAACAATATGCGGAATATTTAATAAGGAAGCTATGATAGAATGTCTGCGGGTTTGTTCTACCACACCATTCCTTGCATCTACCAGTATAATGGCCAGTTCGGAGTTGGAAGCGCCGGTAACCATGTTACGGGTGTATTGAATATGCCCTGGTGCATCGGCAATAATGAATTTTCTTACCGGGGTGGAAAAATATTTGTAAGCTACGTAAATGGTAATGCCCTGCTCTCTTTCCGCACGCAGCCCGTCGGTTAGCAGCGCAAGGTCTATCTCACCATCCTTTTTATTTTTTGTTTGTCTTTCAATTGCTTCCAGGTGGTCTATAAGTATGGATTTACTATCATATAGCAAGCGTCCGATCAAAGTGCTTTTGCCATCATCAACGCTGCCTGCTGTAATAAATCGAAGAATATCCATTTTAATTATAAATGATTAATTATTAATGATTAATGGTAAGTTGTGTTAAGTGAAACTACCTTTAAAAGTAACCGCTCTTTTTCCGGTCTTCCATGGCGGCTTCGGATACCTGGTCGTCTATCCTGGTTTCGCCCCTTTCGCTTGTTTTGGTGGCGATGATTTCAGTAATGATATCATCAATATTTGAGGCGGTGGATTCTACTGCCGCAGTACAGGTCATATCGCCCACGGTTCTGTACCGTACCTTTTTGGTGAGCACTTTATCGGTAGCATCCAGCTGTATAAAATCTGAAACAGCAACCAGTTGTCCCTGGTGTTCAATTACATCGCGGTTATGAGAAAAATATATGGAAGGGAGCTCAATTTTTTCACGACGGATATAGTTCCAGATATCCAGTTCGGTCCAGTTACTGATGGGAAACACGCGAACATTTTCACCTTTGTGGATCCTGCCATTGTAGGTGTTCCATAATTCGGGCCGCTGTAATTTAGGGTTCCATTGACCGAATTCATCTCTAACAGAAAAAATCCTTTCCTTGGCACGGGCTTTTTCTTCGTCACGCCTTGCGCCGCCGATGCAGGCGTCGAACTGAAATTCTTCGATCGTATCTAACAATGTAAAAGTCTGCAGTGCGTTACGGCTGGCAAACTTGCCTTTTGGCTCGGCCAGGTTTTTAGCTTTAATGGTATCTTCTACATTTCGCACGATCAATCTTTCACCTATAGCGGCAACCATCTGATCCCTGTAATCCAAAGCTTCTTTAAAATTGTGACCGGTATCGATGTGTACCAGGGGAAAGGGAAACTTTCCGGGTTTGAAAGCTTTTAATGCCAGGTGAACCAGTGTGATAGAATCTTTTCCTCCAGAAAAAAGCAGGGCAGGACGTTCAAACTGTCCTGCCACTTCACGGAATATGTGTATGGATTCTGATTCTAGCTGGTCCAGATAATCTGTATGATAATTACTCATGTTTGTTGTTTTGTGGCCGTTGAATGCTTTCATCCGGGTCCGCAGTGTTAATTTACTACCCTTTCATGCAAGCCACATTCTTTTTTGCTTTCATCTTCCCACCACCACCTTCCCGCGCGGAAATCTTCGCCCGGTCTCACGGCCCTTGTACAGGGTGCACAGCCGATACTCACAAAACCCCTGTCGTGCAATGGGTTATAGGGAATGTTGTATTTTTTAATGTATTCTTTAACCTGTTCAAAGGTCCAGTGCAGCAGCGGATGAAATTTGATCACCTGGTTTACTTCATCCCATTCAATGATTTCCAGGTCTTTGCGTGCAACTGAGTGTTCAGCCCTGAGTCCGGTTACCCAGACAGCATTGCCTTGCAGGGCACGGCTTAACGGTTCAACCTTACGGATATAGCAGCAGGATTTCCTGTTATCCACCGATTCGTAAAACGCGTTCGGACCTTTATCACTTACGTAATCCTGGATGGCTTTTGTATTGGGATAATAAGCGGTGATATGTGTATTATAACGGTCATTGGTGCTGTTCCACACTGAAAAAGTTTCAGGGAACAGCCGGCCTGTTTCAAGCGTGAAGATGCTGATACCGGTATTACCCACTTCAGCCACTTCTACAAGCGGATAAGCTAATATATCATGTGTAATTACCTGATCTTCATAACTAAAGCTGGAAGAGAAGGTTACCTGCCCCGGAAATTTTTGCGCCATTAGCTGTAATGCTTCGGCGGTGTTTAATCCGCCTGTAAGATGAAGCAGTTCCGGTATCTGATCTTTTAATGAATGTGACATGCTAGTTCATATTGCTATATACTTAATGTTGGAAATGCCGGCTATTTGATAATACCAGCAGCGCTTCATATAGTTGCAACAGAGGATATAAACATATTACCTGTGTAAGAGCGTTCCGATAATCCATCCATTAGTCTACAGATTTGATGAACAAAATTACATAAGACAGGAGCATGAGACAAATTTTTTTATTAGACTGATGAAAAGGTGCTGATTTGGTAAAAGAAGAGGTGCGGGAAGTAAGCGGCTGTGATATAAATTTTAGAACGCTTCGTTAAAATCATTATCCTAAAGTTGAACATTCCTGGTAAAAACTAAAAGCCCCGCAATGCAGGGCTTTTAGTTCTGTTGTTTAATGATTCTTCTGAAGTGCTGCATTTAATTTTTTCTTGTTTTTTTGATAAGTGTCCAGTTACTACCAACACTTTTTACAACGATGCTTTGATCGGCACTTTCTATAGTTGCACAATAAGTTATTTCTTCATCGGTTGAATATTCAAACAGTTCTGATATCCAGCTACCGGAAAGGTTATTTTTTAACTCCGACTGTAATTTGATTGGTAGCTGGTTACTTGTTAAATTACGTGCGATACCTACTACTTCGCCTGTAGTTGTAAAATAGGCAGCCATATACTGTTCGTTCAGTTGAAAGCTCGCCTTAACATAATCCGCCGTAGAGGACCATATTACTTCTTTAGCGCCGGAAAACTTTTGAGTAAATTCTGTCAGCACATTCCTGTTTACTTTGTCATCATTTTTACCTGCAAATGCGGAGGTACAAATTACTATGGCCAATACCATGATCTGAGTGATTTTCTTTTTCATTTTGATTTGTTTTTTATTAGTTGATTATTTTGTTTGCTGGTGCAAAGTTGTACCGGTTTGTGCTGGAATAAAAGTACAGTGTGAATGAACTGAGGAAAATAGCGGTTGAAATGATAGCAAGTTGTTACAGGAAAATTTTTAAAATAACCGCAAATAACAAAAGATCGCTGACCTTACAATTCATACGCCGTTTTCTACAGTTCATACGGGGATAGGAACAATTAATAGCGTTGTGAAGCTTTGGGTAATTAAAAGAGTTTAATTTGTGAATAAGAAGCATGCAGCATAATTATGCATGTTATCAGCAAATGTTAACGGAAACATGGAACAGGTAAGCCGAATGATCAATTTGCCGCAATACACTAAAAAGGATAGGTGGATATTCCTTTCCGTGTGCGTTCCTCATGTTATCTTTCTAAACATTTTATTATTCGGTAAACGTTATTTCACTGATATCACCGTATTTGTAGCGGCTACCATGTTTACTTTTATCATAATGGCATCATCATGGCACCTTCATACGTGGGTGGCCGTTACTTTAAGAAACAGGTTTTCAAAAGACAGCGACCTGGTTAAAAGAATGGCAATTGCCGTTGTTTTGTTTATCCTGATGACCGGTATCATTGTTACCATGATCTTTTATGGCTATAATTATTTTCATTTCTTAAATTATGAATTCGACGAAAAAGTATATGATTGGGCGCTTGCAACAGGTATGCTGCTTAATATATTTACAACAGTTATCTATGAAAGCGTTTACAGTTTCGAAAAATGGAAAACCACTCTTACAGAAAACGAGCAGCTCAAGAAAGAACATATGCATAGCCGTTTGCTGGGATTGCGTAGCCAGGTAAGTCCTCATTTTCTTTTTAATAGTTTAAATTCTCTTTCAAGCCTTATTAACGACGATCCTGCCAGGGCCGAAATATTTCTTGATGAAATGAGTAAGGTTTACCGTTACCTGCTTCGTCATAACGAAGAACAGATCGTAGAGCTGGGAACAGAATTAACCTTTGTGCGTTCCTATTATCATCTGCTTAAGGCGAGATATGGAAAGGGAGTGGAGCTGGTAATAGAAGTGGACGAAAAGTATTATAAAAATTTATTGCCGCCTCTTACTTTACAGATATTGCTTGATAACGCCCTCAAAGTAAACCTTATCAGTAAAGAAAAACCTTTAAGCATCTATATTTATGTAAAAGAATCCGGCTGGCTTGAAATAAAAAATAATATCCAGAAAAGGATCGCTGAAAGCGCTATCCCCGATGATTCAGGAATAGCCAATATATCAACAAGATTTAGGCTTCAATCGCATCAATCCATTAATATCACAGAGAATGACAATTTTAGGAAAATAAAAGTTCCTTTAATGAGTTCTAAACAAACCGTCGGGCATGAATCCATTTAAACCATCGAAATTAGAATGGATCACGTTCATTTCATTAATGCCTGTACTGGTGGGCCTTCTTCATTATTTACTGTTTGGAGACCAACAGCATCAACCGGCTCTTTTCCTGAGATCGTTCCCTGTAATTACAGCAATACTTTTCATTTCCTGGTACCTGCATGTTGTTTCCATGCAGTGGCTGCGAATTAAAATGCCAGGATTCAAACAAACATTATTGCGTTTAAGCATTCTTACTATCGTTCATTTAAGTTTGATAACAGCATCAATGGTTTTTTATTTTTACGGGTTCAATGCCATTCATTTCCTGAACTATCAGCTTAATGCAGACAATTTCAAACTGTCGGTTTTAATGGGTATCACACTTATCCTGCTCACTACTTCTATCTGGGAAGGCCAGTATATTTTTAATAAGTGGAAGGAAAGCCTGGCAGAGAAAGAGTTACTGGTGCAGCTTCAGTTACAAAATGAATTTGAATCCCTCAAGAGCCAGGTAAATCCGCATTTTTTGTTTAACTGTTTTAACACCTTGTCTTCATTGATAACGGAAGATACGCACCAGGCGGCAAACTTCCTCGATGAGATGAGTAAAGTGTACCGGTACTTATTACGCAGTAATGAAGACGGGCTTACTACCGTGCAAAAAGAGCTGCAGTTCATCGGCTCTTATTTTAAATTGCTGAAATCAAGGTATGGTAATGGACTTGAATTTAAAATAGAAGTAGATAAAAATTACGAAACCTATCTTTTACCTTCGTTAAGCCTTCAGTTGCTGGTTGAAAATGCCGTAAAGCATAACATTGTTTCAAAGCAGTTGCCTCTGGTAATTGATATTTTTACAACTGCAGGAAATAAGCTGATCGTCAACAATAATTTACAACTTAAACTGATAAAAGCGTCTTCCACCCGTATCGGACTGGAGAATATTAAATCGAAATACGACTTGCTGGAGCATCCGGGTTTTCAGGTATTGGCAGATGATAAAAATTTTACGGTAGTGTTGCCTTTGTTATGGAGCAAGACATTGCAAAATAATTTTTCTGTTTCCAGGAAATCTTATAATTAGTAATTAGACTTTTAGATCAATAAAACTTTCCTTTATGAATATCTTAATAGTGGAAGATGAAGAACTGGCCGTTAGGAAATTACAAAAAACGCTTGCTGATGTTGATGTCACCGCCTCGGTAGTAGGGGTTACCGAAAGTATCGAAAGCACCGTAAACTGGCTGCAAAAAAATCCTACTCCCGATCTAATACTAATGGATATTGAACTGGCAGATGGACAGAGTTTTGAAATATTCAGCAGGGTGGAAGTAAAGAGCCCGGTAGTGTTTACCACCTCTTATGATGAGTTTGCATTAAAAGCCTTTAAGGTTAACAGTGTGGACTACCTGCTCAAGCCCATTCAAAAAGATGAACTGGAATCAGCACTGGGTAAATTCAGGCAGATAAAAGACATGTATACGCCCAATGCGGCGCCCGCAGAATATAATATTGAGTCACTGGTAAAAGAGCTGCAACAGAAATTGCAATTGAAAGAATTCAGAAAGCGGTTCCTTGTTAAACATGCGCAGAAACTGGTTTCCATTGAAGTAGATGAAATAGCTTATTTTTTCAGTGACGGAAGGTTGAACTTCTTTAAAACTTACGACAACAGGAAGTTTGTAGTTGATTATACCATGGATGAGCTGGAAGTGATGTTAGACCCGGAAAAGTATTTTCGCATCAGCAGGTCTTTTTATATTTCAGTAGAAAGTGTTGACCAGATCCATGATTATTTTGGAAACAGGTTGTTATTGCACCTGAAGCCCCCTGTTGATAAAGAAGCGCTGGTTAGCCGTGAAAAAGTTTCTGATTTTAAAAAATGGATGGGGAAG
>CAXSIE010000126.1:8959-11633 GCA_964237295.1 uncultured Flavihumibacter sp.
AAGTAATATTAATAATTAAACCGGTACTCTCAGTATCACCGCCGTTCCTTTCTTGTCAGATTGGATATCCAGCAATGCATTCAGTAGCCCGGCCCGCTTTTCCATCTCCCTGATACCAATGCTGTTCTGAAGCAATTTTGTATCGATGCCGGAACCGTTATCATGAATCTGGATCAACAGATTTGATTTCACCAGGTCTATGTTTATAATGGAATCTGTGCAATTGGAATGCTGAATGATATTATTCAGCGCTTCTTTGAATATAAAGAAAATTTCATGACGCATTCTCATATCAAGTTTCAGTGACCTTACTTTTTCATCTACAATAAGATCAATCCTGCAATCATTCTTATTCTTGATCCCTTCGGCAAATTCACTCATCCGTTCCAGCGTTTTTTGCATGCTGTCATTTTCCGGATTGATGCTCCATAGCATATCATCCATATCGCCTATCATCCGCCTGCTCTTGGTATTGATCTGGTCTATATATTCTTTCGATTTTATAATGTCTTTATCAGCTTTGATTTTTGCTATTTCACTTAATAAATGAATATTGTTAAGCGTAGTATTGATGTCTTTGTGAAGGTTGTCTGCAATCTGTGTTCTTAGTTGCTGCAAGGTTATCAAACGCCCGATCCTTTCTTTATCTATCCAGTATAAAACAGCTATTCCCAATAAAAGTATGATACTGTAAAACCACCATCTTTTCCAGAAAGGCGCTTTAATAAATATAAACAGTTCAGTGGTATTAACCGAAGACAGGCCGTATCCGTTTATACATTTAACCTTAAAGATATAGGAACCGGGAGGTATATAATTATAAATTGCCTGATGCCGGTCGTCTGCAAGTATCCAGTCTGCATCTATTTTTTCAAGCTGGTAGTAAAACAATTTTTTATTATTTCTCAGGTAGCTTAAAGTGCCAAAGGATATGCTGATCGAGTTTTTATCATAATCAAGGTTTATCTTGTTTTGTTTTAGTAAGGAATCAAGTAACAGCGTATTGTTAGCCATTTTAAACTCAAGTATCTTAACATCGGGTGGAGGAGCTTTCTGCACCATCTTTTGCGGATCGAAAACCAGAAAATTATGATCGGTTGTAAAAACCAGGTTTGAGTTGGGTAATTTAAAAGCGCCTGCTACGTTAAAGATGTCATATTTAATGCCATCGCGCCTGTCGTACAATATAAAGATCTTTTTATCAATTCTCATTCTTGTAAGGCCGCTAAGCATTCCCAGCCATACCAAACCATCCCGGTCTTTTTGTAAACATTGAACATCATTAGAGGGCAGTCCGTCCTGCGTACCGATAGTGGTTACTTTATTGGTTTTAGTATTAATTATATCCACAGCGCCATTAGCGATCAATAAAGTAGTATCATCATATTGAAGGATGTCCATTGGACCGTTATCAGATAAGCGCTGGTCCGGAGGGCCATTTTTAGTGAAAATGATGGTATCATTGGTAACAGGATTGATTTTATACAGCCCGCGGCCAAGTGTTCCTACCCATATAAACCCTTTATTATCGGTAAGCATTTTTTGGATACGCACTGATTTGGTAAAAAGCCGGTACCCTTTTTCCACATTACCGTTAGCAGCGGACTTATCCCATTTTACAATATGGCCTCCATGAGAACCGAACCATAAATTGCCCAGGCTGTCTTCTGTTACCTGTCTTATAGTTCTGCCTTTAAAGATCTCCGGAAAAAAATTTTTTGTTTTGCCGTCAAGCGGATCATATACCAGCATGTTTCCTCCCTGAAGCCCGATCCAGATCAGTCCTGTAGATTTTTGCTCATGCATGCACCAGATAGACCAGGTTTCTCCAACTTTTTTCAAACTTTCCGGAACCGGCACAGGTTTAAAATTCTCATCATAACAGTATAAGCCTTTGCTCCAAGTTCCTATCCATACTTGTTTGTTTTGCAAATGAAGCACTGCCTGAGCCGGCGCTTCTATTGCTTCCTTGTCACCGGTTCTTTCATGATTGTAGGTATAAAAAACCTGTGCATCCGGATTAAAGAAAAATACGCCGTTGTCTGAACATATCCATATATTCTTCTCATTATCTTCGTACATGTTATTGATCTTATCGAAGCTGATGCTTTGCTCGTCCTGGTACTTATTATTTATTATTTCAAATGGCTCAGCGCCTGCTTTATATTCAACAATAAATGGATGTCCGTAAAACCATTGCCTGCCGTTACTTTGATGCAGGCTGCCAAGGATCTCGTGGTAACCAAGGCGTATCTCTTGTGAAATATTATATTGTTTTTTTTCGCCTTGCTTTTTATTGTAAACGGTTAGTGTAGGGGTTGTTGCCGCCGGGTTCCATGTTACCGTAAAAAATCGTTCGGGGTCATCCGCATGAACACTGAGTAAATTAGTATCGTTTTCGTAATGGCTCATCACAGGGTCATTATCAATATTATGTCCCCGGTAATTCAGGTGTTTATTTGCCGGGTTATACAATGCCAGCCCGGAATCACATACAATCCAAAACCTGTTTGATCCTGCATCTTCCCTGATATCAACATATTTCCATCCTGGCGGGGCCGGAATAACATCATTACTGCGTATGAATGCATTTAAGGTAGTATCAAAAGAATACAGTCCTGTGCCACCCAGCAAAAGCAATAATTTTCCGGCTTTGGTTTCAAAAAGTTTTTTA
>CAXSIE010000127.1:0-284 GCA_964237295.1 uncultured Flavihumibacter sp.
ATGGAAAATTGATATTAACGTCCTGTCGCGGCAGGACGTTAATATCAATTTTCCATCGGGGCTAAAAATCGAAGTTTTCACATCACCGTTATGTTTCAAAGAGATTCCGAGTAATTTGGCCGTTTGCGTATTCCAGAGGCGGACGGTGAAATCAGCGTTTGTCGTGAGGAACTGGCTGCCGTCAGGACTGAAAACGGCACTTACCACGTCAAAGTCAGGTATGATAGTCGGGAAAAGCCGGGTTTGGTTAACCGCATTCCAGAGCGTAAATGTGCCGTTTGAAC
>CAXSIE010000127.1:294-986 GCA_964237295.1 uncultured Flavihumibacter sp.
GAGTACCAGCTTGCCATCAGGACTGAAAATGGCGCTTTTGAGTGCGGCGTCATGCTTCATCGCCGAACCAATCTGCTGTTCAGTGAGCGCGCTCCAGTTCGTGCCATGCGACATTGCGGCATTAAAGGATGTGCCTACAGACTCAAACGTTGTGCCTGCGTTCCAGATACGGGCGGTACTGTCCGGTCCTATAGTTAAAATCTGTTTCCCGTCTGTGCTAAAAACCGCATCTTCCACATGCTCCATAAGACGACCGATTTTCGTTCCTGTAGCTACATCCCACAAGTCGGGGTTCATCGCGTTATCGAGTGTTAGAATTTTTTTCCCATCCGGGTTAAAAATGGCCCTGTCCACCTCATAGTGCGTCTTCATAATAGCACCATGCGCCTTGCCGGTACCAGCATCCCAAAGTTGGGCAGATGCGTCCGAACATGCGGTGAGAATCAATTTTCCATCGCGACTGAAACTAACATCATTTACATCCCCCGCTGCTTTAAAGGTCGTACCAACTGGCTTTCCGGTTGCTACATCCCAGAGCCTAACAATGCTATCCACGCCAACAGTTAAGATGATCTTCCCGAAGGGACTAAAGAGAGCATGTGTAAGCTGCTTTCTGCCTTCAATAATAGTTTTTAACCTGGCTGAAGGAAGAAAAGGATCAATGTCAAGCAGAAGATTTTTTTCCAAAGTTT
>CAXSIE010000127.1:996-5220 GCA_964237295.1 uncultured Flavihumibacter sp.
CTGAGGCCAACAGCTTCTGCGGTAAAATGAAGGGACGACAACAGGTCATTTCCAATCCTTGATGCCTGACTACTATTCCAGTAATTAAATAATAACTGCTTCTGAACATTCTCTTTTTGCCGCACGGCTTCTCTTTTTTGAAAAAAAGCGGCAACTGTCAACAGAAGAAAAATCAAAGATACAATCCCGCTTATATATCGTTGTTTCTGTAATCTTTTCCGCTCTGCTTTCTGCCATAAAGGCAAAATTCTTCCACTGGTCTCATTATTTAAGAAAGCGGCGAAGTTTGTCAGCTCTTCTTCAAAATCACGTACTTTTTCCCATTGCTTTGCCTCTTTCTTGAAACCTCTTAAATCATAATAAATTTTGGTCTGCAGGGAATTTTGAATAATTTTTTCTGAAAAAATGAAGTTTTTTTCATCGCTGATACGGTTACCTTCGGTTACTGCAAGAAGAATGAAATCAGTCCCTCTGTTCTGAACGAACCATTCGATCTCGAATTGAACAAAATTTGAAAGGGTCGCATTTTTGGAGCATAAGACGAGCAAATACCGGGCTTTCGCCAAATACTGGATTAGAACATCCTGTACAAACCCATCGCCATCAGGATGCTCGGAGCCGCGTTTGCGAATGGAGTGTAGCGAGAAATCGGCGCCATCCCTGCATACGGAGAGCGGTTTCAATTTAATATCGTCAGAAGTCTTCAATTTGTGAAAGCTCTCCAAAAATTCTTCAACCTTTCGTGCAAGCTTATAGTCCGGGTCGGTAGAATAACTTATAAATACGTCATAAATAAATGGAGTGGCATCATTTTCTTTCATGGCAAATTTTGTAGGTCTCGCAAAGAAGCATAAGACAGGATGTGCAGTGGACTGGAAGGTCCGGAACTGCTAAACCACCAGCTGCATAGCAATATATAAAATTTGCAGCAGTATCCATAGAGAGATTGGAAATTATACACAGCGAACTGGCAAGCTGGCAGGATAATAATGTACGTATGATTAATCTTTTTGTTGCTTTGGACAGCTACAGTTAATAATGAACTCAGTATTTATTGCCGTATCAACATTGTTTGTATTCTGACCTGGTTTAATTTTAAATAATCAACTTCGCTACACCCCCATCAACGCGCAGTGCTGTTCCGTTTGTTGCAGATGAAACCGGGCTCGCAACATAGACGACAAGATTGGCAATTTCTTCCGTTGCAGCAAAGCGTTGCAGTAAAGATGTTGGTCTTGCTGACTGAAAAGATGTACAACTTAGATGGCAGTGTGGAGAAACGCAGCTGCCGTTGGTTACAAGACAGTGAAAGGATATGTAAGAGTGAGCAATGGAAGGGAATAAAAACCCTTATTAACATAACAGCGCACAGAATTGATAACATTATCTTTAAAAAATATTATACCGATTTGATATGAAAAAAAAACACCGAATCTGTTTTAAGTTTTTGCAGCTCATTGTTGTTGTATATTGTTCAATAGCCACTTTGAAGGGCCAGACTCAAAAGACAACCATCAACCCAGATCTTTTAACCAATCCATGGTCTGCTTTCTGGATCGGTGTACCAAGATCAAACGCAGGTGGATTTGGCGGTGGAAATTTGGGTCCCCAGCTATCACAAGAGTTTGCAGTGTATCACTTCAGAAAAAACTTTGATTTACCAGCGAAACCTGCGTCCTTTATTATTCATGTGTCTGCAGACAACCGCTACAAATTATACGTTAATAGTGTTCAGGTAAGTCACGGACCTGCAGCGGGAAGTCCAAAGTACTGGAACTTTGAAAGCGTAGATATAGCGTCATATTTACAACCTGGAAAAAATACCATAGCTGCATTGGTGTGGAACGCAGCCAATTTTGCGCCGATAGTTCAAATGTCCACTGGCCGTTTGGGTCTGATCGTCCAGGGTAATTCGGATGCTGAAAAAATCGTTAACACAAACAACACCTGGAAGATTCTTCAATGTGAAGCCTACAAGCCTATCAGGTCAGCGGGCCAGGCATTAGGTTATATTGCAATTGGTTTTACAGAAGAGATAGACTATAATAGTTTTTCAACCGGCTGGGAGCAGACCAATTTCAATGATGAGACCTGGGCCGCCGCAGGACAAATTGCTGTAGGCGAAACCTTAAAAGGAACTCAGAATGGGGGAATGGGTGGCAGTGTATCGAGTTGGGTTTTACAACCAAGTTCCTTACCTCCGATGGAATTGACAGTTCAACGGTTGATGGCAACAAGGATTGATTCCGGTTTTGCCGTGCCCAAAATTTTTCCCTCTCAAAGCACCGCATTTACAATACCTGCAAACAGCAAGGTGAAATTATTGCTGGATCAGGGATTTCTTACTAATGCTTACCCGATATTAAAATTCGGAAAAGGCAAGGGAAGTAAAATTAATATTGGCTATGCTGAAACTTTATACAACCCGCCGCCAGTATCTGTTCCTAGTGCAAACGGTGCACCTGTAGCACCACCACGGTTCGTTCAAAGAACTAAGGGAAACAGGAATGATGTGGATGGCAAGACTTTTATAGGGTTTACAGATCGTTTAATTTCCGGAGGCAAAGAAGATGAAGAATTTACATCGCTCTGGTATAGAACTTACAGGTATGTTCAAATAGAAATAACAACTGCCGAAGAACCGCTAGTGATAAAAGATTTCTATGGAGTGTTTACGGGATATCCTTTTGAACTAAAAGCAAAGTTCACTTCTTCTGATACAAGTCTTAATAAGATCCTTGAAGTAGGATGGAGAACAGCAAGATTATGTGCTATGGATACTTACATGGATTGCCCTTATTACGAGAGGCTGCAGTACGTTGGTGACGCAAGGATTCAAGCCATGGTATCTTTATACAATACAGGCGATGACCGGCTGATGCGCCAGCTCATCAGCCAGATAGATCATTCCAGAACAACGGAAGGCTTAACCTACAGCAGGTACCCCGATAATTTAACACAGTTTATTCCCGGATTTTCATTAGTGTGGATAGACATTCTTCACGATTACTATTGGTACCGTTCCGACCAGGAAATCATTAAAACCCTGCTGCCGGGGATGAGGCAGGTACTCAACTATTTCAGCAAGTTTCAAAAGGCTGATGGCACTGTCGAAGGGCTTCCAAACTGGAAATTTACCGACTGGGTTTATAATGTGCCGGGTTGGTCAAGTGGTAATCCGCCATTGACAAATAATGGCAATTCATCTGTTTTGGACCTTCAATTATTATGGGCATATGAAAATGCAGCTGATCTGGAGTTAGCACTTGGTAATAAGGAGTTTGGTGCTAACTACAAATTAAGTGCGAACCTGCTTAAGAAAACAATCAGATCTAAATACTGGTCTTCGAATAAGAATCTTTTTGCAGATGATCCTGAAAAAAAATTTTTTTCTCAACATGCGAATGTTCTTGCAGTTTTGACGGGCGTAATACAAGGCAAAGAAGCTTCCGCTATAATGGGCACCGTGCTGAGTGATACTACCTTGGCACCTGCAAGTATTTATTTTAAATACTATCTTCATCTGGCTGCGAATAAAACCGGGTATGGAGATAAATATGTAAGCATGCTGGATGTGTGGCGGAAGCATTTATCTGTGGGATTAACTACATGGGGCGAGATTACAGATCCTGCCACCACCCGTTCTGATTCTCATGCCTGGGGTGCCAGTCCAAACATTGAATTGTACCGGATATTATTAGGAATTGATAGTGACGCTCCTGGTTTTTCCAAAGTTAAGATAGAACCTCATTTAGGTGATCTTAAAAAAGCCAGTGGTGAAATTCCTCATCCAAAAGGAACTATAAGCGCGAGCTACCTGATGCAATCAAACAATAAATGGAAAATTGATATCTCATTGCCAGCTCAAACAAATGGTTATTTAATTTGGGAAGGAAAACGTTATGAATTAAAGCCAGGTAAAAATTCTTTAGAAATTTGATGACAAGAAAAAAATATACTGGTTTTGGTCCTGTGGTAGATGGAGTCGTGCTTTCAAATCATCCTTTCGATCCAACTGCTCCGGAAGTTTCACACAATAAACCGTTATTAGTTGGTTGGAATGAGGATGAATATACTTTCTTTGCCTGGGAACGAAAAGATGCCAGCGCTTTTTCGCTTGATTTTGAAGGCTTGCAGACGAAGCTCGAACAGCAATATGTTGCAGATACAAAAAAGAATCATAGATACCTACCGGAAATCAAGGCCGGATACAACACCACCTGA
>CAXSIE010000127.1:5230-6222 GCA_964237295.1 uncultured Flavihumibacter sp.
TGTGGCGATATCATCTGTTACAATGATGGGTTTAGGTTCGATTGACATAGCACAAAAAAGGTTAAGCAGCATGGCGCCCTTGTCCAAAGAAAGCGAGACTGGACATCATTGAAAAAGCCGTTACGTCGGGGAACCTGCACTAACTTAAGAAAGATCTTAATATGTTCGTAACTTTAATTTGACCCTAAACGATCAATAGTTTTTAAAGAAATAAATTCCCGAAAATGACACATCAAAAAACTTCCGTTAACAGGCGATCATTCCTAAAGTCTTCAGCACTTGCCGGAGGCGGGCTGATGATAAGTTTTTCCTGGTTGTCAGCATTCAGGCCTGCCGATACAACAAGTGAACCTGGTCTTCCCGGACAATGGAATGAAATAAACGGGTATATAAAAATTACTCCTGATAATATCATAAAGATCCTCAACCCTAATCCGGAATTCGGGCAGAATGTGATGACCTCACTGCCTATGATTGTAGCCGAAGAGTTGGAGGCAGACTGGCAAAAAGTGATAGTTGAAATGGGGCCGCACGACCCTGTAAAACTGGGGCCGCAATTTACCGGCGGAAGCAATTCGGTAAGGATGTATTGGAAACCGCTCCGCGAAGCAGGGGCGGCAGCACGTAATATGCTCATGCAAGCTGCGGCTGAAACATGGAAGGTACCCGTGGAAGAATTGACGACTAATGCAGGAATGATAGTTCATGCAAAAAGCATGAAGTCGGGGACGTATGGAGAATTTGCATCGAAAGCGGCCGGTATCCCCCTGCCAAAAGGAGTTAAGCTAAAAGATGTAAAGACTTTTAATGTAGTAAGAAGCTCAAAGAAAAATGTAGAGGGATTGAAAATCGTCTCCGGTAAGCCTCTTTTTGGACTGGATTATAAACAGGAGGGGATGCTGATTGCCATGATTGAACATCCGCCTGCTTTCGGGATGAAACTAAAATCTTTTGATGCTTCTGAAACCTTGAAAATGCCTGGCATCAAAGAT
>CAXSIE010000127.1:6232-11612 GCA_964237295.1 uncultured Flavihumibacter sp.
TTTAGCCAGAAATTATATGTAGATGGTTTCGAACAGGGCGGTTTCGACACCCGTTCTTTCAATGATTTGCTGGTAGTGGTTGGCAAGACCACCTGGGAAGTAATGAATGCCCGTAAAAAATTAAAAGCACAGTGGGAGCTTGCCGGCGATACCAAAGATACCATGGGAGGCAGGGGCCAGAAAACAGAGGTTATTGTTCCGGGAGCGCTTGAAAGTACAGACGTCCAGCTTAAAAAAATGCAGGAGTATGCAAACAAACCTGCCCAACAACTAAGAAAGGACGGAGACCCTGAAAAGGCATTCAAAAATGCGGCTCAGATTATCGAACGCACCTATAATGCACCGTTCCTGGCACATAACTGTATGGAGCCGATGAATTTCTTCGCCCATGTTACGGATGAAAAAGCTTTAGTGGCCGGACCGCTGCAGGCACCCGGTTGGTCGGAACCTACGCTTGCAAAACTTTTAGGCCTGCCGGCCGACAAGATTGAAATTCAGATGACCCGTATGGGCGGTGGCTTTGGTCGCAGAGCGTATGGACATTATCTGTATGAAGCTGCTCTTATCTCTAAAAAAGTAAAAGCTCCTGTTAAACTTGTATACACCCGTGAAGATGATATGACATACGGTATTTATCGCCCTATGTACACGGCTACTTATCGCGCTGCTTTGGATGCTAATAAAAACCTGATTGCATTTCATGTAAAAGGCGGCGGCATTCCTGAACATGCAATTCATGCTAACAGGTTTCCGGCCGGTGCAATTGATAACTATCTTGCCGAAGGTTGGCAGATACCGTCCAATATCACGATTGGGGCTTTCAGGGCTCCGCGATCAAACTTTAATGCGGCTGCAGAACAATCCTTCCTGGACGAAGTAGCAGAAGCAATGGGTAAGGATCCCATCGAGTTTAGACTGGAACTTTTAAAGCGGGCTAAAGCAAATCCTGTTGGTAAAAATAATGAATACGATGCTGACCGGTATGCCGGAATATTAGAACTGGTTAAGGAAAAATCGGGATGGGGTAAACCGGAAAATAAAAAATACAATCGGGGAGTTGCTGCTTATTTCTGCCATAATTCTTATGCGGCTCATGTAGTGGATTTAGTCATGAGAGACGGGCAACCTTATGTTGAAAGAGTATTCAGTGCTATCGATTGTGGAATTGTAATCAATCCTGATGCTGCAACCAATATGGTTCAGGGCGCCGTTGTTGATGGAATTGGCAATGCCTTTTATGGAGGATTAACGCATAAAGACGGGGCCGTTGAACAAAAAAATTTCCATAGCTACAGAATGATACGGATGCCTGAAGCGCCGAAAAAGGTAGAAGTTCATTTTGTGCAGAATGCTATTGACCCTACAGGCTTAGGCGAACCGCCTTTTCCGCCCGTATTCGGAGCGGTAGCAAATGCATTGTTCAAAGCCAGCGGAAGACGTTTGTATCAACAGCCCTATGGACCACAACTGAATGCACCTCGTGCCTTTTAATCAAATCATTTTTCATCATTTATATTGTAGCTATGATCTCATTAACCATTAATAAGAAGCACTACAACCTGGATGTGGATCCGAATACGCCTTTGCTATGGGTGCTTCGGGAAACGCTTGGTCTTGTCGGAACAAAATATGGCTGCGGGGTGGCTCAATGCGGTGCCTGTACGGTGCACCTCAACGATGAAGCTGTCCGCTCCTGCGTTACCAAAGTGAGCCGGGCAGCCGGACAAAAAGTTGTTACGATCGAAGGCCTGGCAGAAAAAACGGATCATCCTGTTCAGAAAGCCTGGCTGGAACTGGACGTTGCTCAATGCGGATATTGTCAATCGGGCCAGATCATGTCGGCCGCAGTGCTTCTCAGAGAAAATAAAAACCCCACTGACACGGACATTGATGATGCTATGGCAGGTAATATTTGCCGGTGCGGCACCTATCTCCGCATAAGAGAAGCTATTCACCTGGCAGCCGAAATGCAGCAAAAGAAAAAAGATACTAAGATCAACGGCAATAGCTAACATAAAACATTAAAGATTTTGGCAGCAGTAGTTATGCCCTGTTTGTATGGAGGATAACTCTCAAATTTTTCTGCAAGTGTTTCCTACGCCTGAATGTTAATAAGCGACTGTACGCGCTTTTATCACCAAAATGCTTTTAAAGGGCATCAGATAAAATCATTTCTACATCATGAAACAACCGTTAAATAATAAAACACGTTATCTCTTACCTGCAAGAATGATAATTGTAATGCTTATCATCACTTCAGTAGTTGCTATTGCAAATTCAGCATCTGTTAAAAAAAATACTGTTACAGGTATTGTAGAAAAACCGGAAGACCGCAGGACTGACAGTATTGAATCAGTAAAAGCATTTACTGATGTATACAAAGTATTGATGAATCCCCGGTGTATGAACTGCCATCCCAAAGGAGATGTGCCTTTGCAGGGGGATGACAGTCACCTTCATACGATGGCTCCCAAAAGAGGTAAAGATGGACACGGCATCTATGCTATGAAATGCAGCAACTGCCACCAGCCTGAAAATACACCGGGATTACATACGCCACCCGGAAATCCCAAATGGGCCTTGCCACCGGGAGACATGAAGATGGTTTTTGAAGGAAAGAGTTCGTCGGAACTGGCTTCACAAATTATGGACTATAACAGAAATGGTCATAAAAATAAAGAGAAATTGTTGGAACATGCCAGGGACACACTCGTAAAGGCAGGATGGAATATGGGTGAAGGGCGGGTGCCGCCACCATTAACTTATAATGAATTTCTTATAGCATGGGATACATGGATTGAGAAAGGGGCGTATGCGCCTACAGCGAAGTAGCTTAAATCTGTATGCCATGCGGTCAGAGAATTGCAATGACCTTTGTGTAATAAAAAGATAGAAATGGAAAAAGTAACATTGAATAATGGTGTTGAAATGCCCGTCTTGGGCTTTGGTGTTTTCCAGGTAAAAGACCTGGCGGAATGTGAAAGAAGCGTAATTGATGCTATTCAGTCTGGCTATCGCCTCATTGATACAGCTCAGTCCTATGAGAATGAAGAAGCGGTCGGTAACGCCATTAAGAACAGCGGCGTACCAAGAGAGGAGCTTTTCATCACTACAAAACTTTGGATACAATCTAATGGCTATGAGGGCGCAAAAAAAGCGTTTGAAAATTCAATGAAGCGCTTACAGTTAGACTATCTCGATTTATACCTGATTCATCAGCCTTTTGGTGATGTGTATGGCGAATGGAGAGCCATGCAGGAGTTATATAAAGAAGGAAAAATAAAAGCCATTGGCGTAAGCAACTTTTATCCAGACAGGCTGATTGACTTAATTGTTCACAATGAAATTGCTCCGGCAGTCAACCAGGTTGAAACCCATCCGTTCCATCAACAAAAAGAAACCCAAAAATTCTTACAGAAAAATAATGTTCAGATGGAATCATGGGGACCATTTGCGGAAGGCAAAAACAACATCTTTCATAACGAGTTACTCCTTTCAATTGGTAAAAAGTACAACAAGTCGATTGCGCAGGTTGTCATTCGCTGGCTTACACAAAGAGGCGTGGTGGCCATTCCAAAATCTGTGCGTAAAGAAAGAATGGAAGAGAACTTCAACATCTTCGATTTTACATTGAGCGCTGAAGATATGGAATCGATCAAAACCTTGGACACCAATGCGAGTAGCTTCTTTGACCACCGCGACCCTGCTATGGTAAAATGGCTGGGAGAAAGAAAACTGGCAGTTTAATCCAAATAAAAAAACGAAAATGCTAAAGAGAATATTAGGCAAAAGTGGTTTGGAAGTATCTGCTCTTGGTCTTGGGTGCATGGGATTGAGTTTTGGATACAGGATTAAAGCATTCAATGTCAATTAATTTAAAAAAAAACATTCTTCCCTTTGCCAGTGGTTATCAGGCTCAATAAACTTTCCTGTATAAGTTTGTTCCATCCATTTGAGCATGAACCATAACATTCAATATCAGGAACTAATTCCAAATGCGTAAAACGGAGTTGCGTTTTGTTATTTATTTCAGAGATTTCAAAACTGATTTTTGTTCCCGTCCATTCACTTTTGTTTTTAAGAAAATTCAGATTGCTGTCAGTAACAAGCCAGACAACTTTTTTGTCGGGGACAACTTCAATCAATCTCTGTTTAGAAAAATGAAAATCCCTCATGCGATAGGTGAACTCATCATCAAGCTTATCGGTGCTGCCTTCAATTTCTCCCTGCCACCAGCCACGAACATTATTAATAGCATTAAATACCTCTGCTGGAGTTTGGTTTACAAAAAAAGTCGTTGTAAAATCAGGTGTTGTCAGTTTCTTTTCGTCTTCGGTTTGCGGCTTGTCTTTGCCATTGGGCTGCCCTATACCTGTGGTAATTAAACTGTACAAACTTTTTTGAATGTAAGTATTCCATGCATTTTCACAAATGTCATAACACTCATATTCAGGAACCAAACCCAGCTGGGTGAATTGGAGTTGTGTTTTATTATCCTTTTCCGATATTTCAAAAATAATTGTATTGCCCTTCCATTCGTTCTTGTCTTTTGTAAAACTAAAATAATTATCCACTACCTCCCAGACTACGTTCTTGTCTGGAACAAATTCTATTATTTTCATTTTGCAGCGATGCACATCCTGGTAATGATAATTAAACTCATCATTGAGTTTCGCGGTGTCGCCTTCAATTTCTTCACTCCACCAGCCACGAACATTATTAATGGCATTAAATACTTCTGTTAGAGTTTGGTCAACTAAAATGGTAGTTGTAAAATCTGTTGTAGTCATTGTTATGATTTTAAATTATTTTTTCTGATTAATGGATCTATTTAAGTAACACTAATTGCCCGGTATGATAAGCCAGGTGAGTGGTTCTTGTAATAACAATATTTAATTTGTTGCGATGTGGTTCATTGATAAAGTCTTCAGCGGAAACAGCAGTATGTTTGTCAAACCAATCCGTTGATTGTAATCCTTCAAATTTTTGCTTTAACACCTCACATTGTTTAGTCCAGTAAGTTCTCAATTCTTTTGCCGAAGGAATTTGAGCAAACGCTTTGTCAGGGGATTTAAGAAAGGGTTCATACAATCCGGGATATAATTTATCTTCCATATCTAATAGTTCCAGCATGTCGTCATGCACAGCAATAAGATGTCCTAATAAATATATTCCCCTGTTTTACCTGGTGCGATTTCTTTTTGCAATTGTTCATCAGTAAGTGAATTAAGGAGGTTATCACAATTTTTTATTAAAGCATACCACCTGTCAAAGATCATTTTAACCATCGTTTCATTTGTTGTCATTGTTGTATAATTGTTAGTTTTATAAATTTTGTGTTACAAATGTATTGTCTAAATATTATCCGCGAGGGGTGCAA
>CAXSIE010000128.1:0-8744 GCA_964237295.1 uncultured Flavihumibacter sp.
GTCCCGCACTACTTGACTATGAGGAAGTTTCTCTGGCTTTTACAAAACGCGATGAAATAAAAGAAATACTGGCAAAACATTTATTAACAGGAGACACAGAAGAATGGCTGGGTGTATTGGAGCCCGCAGATAACTGGTGTGCCGACGTGTTGTCGTGGGAAAAGTTGATGAAACATGATGGTTTCAAGGTCCTGAATATGGTACAGGAAGTTCAGATGACCGATGGGTATACTTATAAAACCACCAGGTGCCCGATCAGGATTGACGGAGAAATACTTACTTCAACCAAAGGATCACCTCAATTGGGACAAGACAACGAACAGATAGCTGCTGCGTTTTTACAAAACCGTGAATTGATACCTTCCATATGAGTAAACCGCTTCGCATTGCCGTAAGAAAATTCGGTCCTTTTGAAAGTGCCGTGGTAAAACTATGGAACAACTTCAGTGCAAAAACTGGTTGTCCGCTTCAGCTGGAAATAGTTCCGATGGACCTTCATCCCCTTTATGATGCTATACTGGAAAAAGGCGGGTTGGCAAACGGGGAGTGGGACATAGCTCATATAAATACAGATTGGTTATTTGAAGCTTACAGTTCCGGTGCTATAGCAAACCTCCAGCCTTACATTGCCGTAAATCCCCCTGAAGATTTTCCTGCCGGCTGGAGCACCTCTTTACTGACAATGCAACAATCAGATGAAGCAGTCTATGGCCTGCCTTTTCATAATGGTCCCGAATGCCTTATTTATCGCAACGATCTTTTTGAAGGTAAGGCGGAAAAGCAGGCATTTCTTGAATTGTATGATAAGCCGCTTCGACTACCGGAAACCTGGCAGGAATTTCAGCAGGTAGCCCGTTTTTTTCAAAGGCCGTCTGAAAATTTATATGGCTCTGTCTTCGCCGGTTATCCTGACGGACACAATACTGTCTTTGACTTCTGCCTGCAATTATGGACACGCAACGGAGAATTGACAAATGAAGAAGGGGTAATCAATATTCATACACCTGCCGCTATAGACGCCCTGTCTTATTACCGCAGCATTTTACAGGACAGGAACGCTATTCATCCCCGTTCAATGGAGTTTGATTCTGTTGAGGCGGGGTTGGCTTTTGCTAACGGAGAAGTGGCAATGATGGTAAACTGGTTTGGATTTGCATCTATGTGCGAAGTGATTCAGGAGTCAAAAGTAAAAGGTAAGGTGAATATTACAAACCTGCCTAAAGAGAACAATGGAACATCTGCATCACTGAATGTGTATTGGTTGTACGCGATTGGCACAGGCAGTACAAACAAACAAATAGCGTACGATTTTATCAGCTATGCAGTCAACCGGCAAAATGATAAATTGCTAACGATGGAAGGAGGAATCGGATGCCGCATTTCAACATGGGATGATGAGGAGGTCAATACGATAGTGCCTTATTATCATAAACTGGCGATGTTACATCACAATGCGAAATCACTTCCGTTAAAAAGCAACTGGGCTAAAATAGCTTCAGTTATAGACGAAGTGGTTTTGCAAACGGTAAATACGACTGCGCCCATCGAACAAATTCTACAACAAGGTCAGCAAAAAATAAAACTACTTGGTTAAAGTTAATAGAATGGAAATAGATTATAAACCTGCACTGCCAAATAATCCGCTCCCTGTGGTAATTATCGGAGCAGGCGGCATTGTTACAGATGCCCATTTGCCGGCATATAAAAAAGCCGGATTTGAGGTGGCAGGAATTACGAACAGAACCAAAGCAAGGGCAGAGAAAGTGGCAGCGGAATGGAATATCCCGAATGTATACGATTCCGTGTCAGATGCAGTTGCAAAAGCGCCGTCAAATGCAGTGTATGACATCACTATCATGCCGGAGCAATTTGTTGAAACTTTATATCAGTTACCTGATGGAAGCGGGGTGCTGATTCAAAAACCAATGGGTGATTATTTTTGGCAAAGCAAAGAGATCCTGGAAGTTTGCAGGAGAAAGAAGTTGGTTGCCGCAATCAACTGCCAGCTTCGTTTTGCGCCTTATGTTAGTGCAGCAAGGAACATGATACAGCAGGGTCTTATTGGTGACTTATATGATATGGAGGTTCGCGTTACAATTAAAACGCCGTGGGAAATTTTTCCGCACGTGATTATTCATCCGCGTCTCGAAATTCAATATCACAGCATTCATTATATTGATTTGATACGGTCGTTTCTTGGAGATCCGAAAACAGTGATGGCCAAAACGTTGAAGCATCCTGCAAAATCTTTGTCTTCTTCACGATCTACTATTTTGTTCGATTACGGTGATACGATGCATGCTGTTATCAATACCAATCACGATCACAATTTTGGTCCTGAAAACCAGGAAAGTTATATAAAATGGGAGGGAACGAAAGGAGCCATCAAAGCGAAAATGGGATTGTTAATGAATTATCCGTATGGCGTTCCGGACAAGTTTGAATACTGCCTGATTGAAGAAGGAAAACAGCCGCAATGGAAAACAATACCTCTTGAAGGTTCCTGGTTTCCTGATGCATTTATCGGCACGATGTCAACTTTAATGCGGTTTAAGGAAGGATCGTCAGATGTGTTGCCTACAAGTGTAGAGGACGTCATAAAAACAATGGCGGTTGTAGAAAGCGCTTACATTTCAAGTGACAACGGAGGGGTAGTGGTTTCAGAAAGGTTCGATCTTTAAGTTCAGGGGTAATATTGAAGACAATCTCTTTTAGAGGGTTGCTATTCAACATCGTTGCGTCACTCACTTGTACCTGTAAGATCAACAGACAGCTTTTTATAACTGTTAATTAAAATATCAAAAATTATTTTTTCATGTATTTCAAGTCGGTCTTTTACGAAGATTACGCTTTGCAGGATAAAAGGAGCACCTTAGGCAGAACCATTACCGAGACGGATTTCGTTATGCATGCCGGACATACGGGAGATTTTTTTCCGCATCATATGGATGCCGAGTGGTGCAAAACACAACCATTCAAACAACGCATAGCCCACGGTACCATGATCTTCAGTATCGGCATTGGTCTTACCGCATCAGAAATCAATCCGGAAGCTTTTTCAAAAGGCTACGACAGGTTGCGATTTGTAAAGCCTGTTTTCATTGGCGATACCATTCATTCCGAAATAACCATTTCAGAAAAAGCGGAAGCAAAAAAGCCGGAATACGGAACAGTTACCGAGCACGTTGAAATTATCAACCAGCATGGAGAAGTGGTGGTTGTATGTGATCACCTGTTGCTGGTTAAAAAAAAGATGGACGGCTGAATCCAATCATTATAACGTTTAAAAATAACTAAAACAAAACGCACGATGGCCCAATTGCCGATTGAATCAGTTGCTCAACCTACTGCTATTGACACAACTTCTTTGAAGGGCGTGAAGAATCCTTTTCTTATTCCTTTTATTCTGGTAACGTCCTTGTTTTTTTTGTGGGGAATGGCTCATAATCTTGACTCGATTTTAATACCTCACCTGAAGAAGGCGTGCGAGTTGAATAACCGGCAGTCCACATTGGTGGACACAGCCGTATTTTTTGCTTACTTCATTATGGCGATACCTGCCGGGATGTTCATAAAGAAATGGGGTTATAAAAATGGGATCATTACCGGACTGCTGGTTTTTGCTTTAGGCGCATTCCTGTTTATACCTGCTGCGAATAGCAGAAGTTATCAATTGTTTCTTCTTGCCCTTTTTGTGATAGGTTGCGGACTGGCAACGCTCGAAACAGCTGCCAATCCTTATGCGGCCATATTAGGTCCGGATGAAACTGCGGGAACAAGACTCAACCTTGCTGCTTCCTTTAACGGTTTGGCAGCTCTTATTGCTCCGGTTATAGGGACTGCCTTTATTCTTTCCGGAGTAGAACATACTAAAACTGAATTGAATAGTATGGCTATTGCTGAAAAAGCAGCTTACTTAGATCATGAGGCTGCTGCCGTTAAATTGCCTTATCTTCTGCTTGGGCTGGTATTGGTAATTGTAGCTGTTTTCTTCTATTCTTTTAAACTTCCGGAAGTAAAAGATGACAGCAGGACGGTGAAAGCGAAGGAGTTTCTTGCGGTGTTTAAATACAATCATTTAAAGTGGGCGGTTACAGCCCAGTTCTGTTATGTTGGAGCACAGGTCTGCGTTACAAGCTTTTTTATCCGGATGGCCAAGCAAGGTGGCGGGATTGATGAAAAGACCGCCGGCTACTACCTTGGCATGTATGGCCTGTTATTTATGGCCGGACGGTTTGCCGGAACGTTTTTTCTTAAATTTTTTACCGCTCAAAAACTGCTTACCATATACGCTGTTATTTCTATTATACTATGCCTTGTAGCTATTTTATCCGAAGGGCGTTTTGTAATTTATTCTTTAGGCGCCCTGGGTTTTTTTATGTCCATCATGTTTCCAACCATATTTTCTTTGGGAATAACAGGCCTTGGCAATGACACGAAGACAGGAGCGTCGTTACTGGTTATGTCGATAGTTGGAGGCGCTGTTTTTCCTTATATTATGGGTACAGTGATCGACCTCAATAAAGACAGTGTGCAGAGTGGCTACATCGTGCCGATGTTATGCTTCTTTGTAATCGGGTACTTTGCCCTTAAAGGATATAAAATACAAAAGATTCACAGGATACAGTAGTTAAGGCGTTTCATATATCCTTTTCTCAATCCCTGCTATAGCAGTGGGAAAATTATAAATTGGCCTGTATTACAACTGGCATAATTAAATACAAACCGTTGAGTACTAATAGTGATAGAAGATTATAAAGTAAGCCGGTTCAGGTACTTCAATGACCTGTCTTCCTTCATTTGGGTATTGTGCTGCTTCAGATAAACAGATTGGTAACTTGGCAATTGGTACTGACCTTCTTAATGATTTTAAAAACCCGCCGATTGTGCTCGTTCCTGGGTCTTCTGGTAGAACAACTTACCTCCGCATGGTGGGCAATGGTAAAACATGCATGTGTGGAAGCAGTTCACCTCGGACTTACATTTGCTATACACACATCTGTTGGATGGGCAACAGTAGGAGGGCCGTTAATCACTCCTGAGCATTCAATTCAAAAGGTAATATGGACAGAAACATTTATCGACGCTGGTAAAACATTCTCCGGCTCGTTACCACAGCCTGAAACTAATGAGGACTACTATCGTAATATCGCTGTGCCGGCTTACCCCACACCTGAATGCTCAAACGTTTCTACACGTACAATGGTACCAACGGTTACTGCAAGTAAGGCCGGAGAAGACGCACAATTCCAGATAATTCTACAATACAAAGAATTTATAAGTGAAGAATCGTGTTGGATCCAATCAGAATATAAGCTTAGACAAATGACTGTATTATAAAGTTGCCATATCTATTACAAACCGATAGCGAACATCACCTTTGAGCATTCGGTCGAAGGCAGCATCAATGTCTTTTATGTTGATTAATTCAATGTCAGAAACAACATTGTGTTCCGCGCAGAAGTCCAGCATTTCCTGCGTTTCCGCAAGCCCGCCTGCACCGGAACCCACTACCGATTTGTTACCGCCGGATAAACTAAAAGAAGGTACATGAAAGGGTTCTACGGGCATTCCAACCGTGATAAAAACACCATTGGTTTTTAGCATGGGCAGATACATATTTATGTCGTGGTTTGCTCCTGCCGTATCGAGGATAAAATCAAATTTGCCTTTTACGGAAGCTACCTGTGCTTCATCAATGATGGCCACAAAATGTTGCGCTCCCAAATCAAGGGCATCTTTTTGTTTTTTGTTAGAGGTGCTAATTACCGTTACGTCAGCACCCAAAGCGACACCAAATTTTACAGCCATGTGTCCCAAACCACCCAACCCTACTACGGCAAGTTTGTGACCCTTGCCTACCTTATATTTTTTAAGCGGAGAATACGTTGTAATGCCGGCACAAAGCAAAGGCGCTACTGCAGCAAGGTCTAATTTTTCAGAAATGTGATGCACAAAATCTTCATGCACAACAACGTTATTACTGTATCCGCCATACACTGGCAGGCCGTCTTTTCCTTTGCTGTTGTAGGTTTGAACCGGGCTTACCTGGCAAAATTGTTCCTGGTGGTTTTTGCAGTCTTCACATTCCTGGCAGCTATCTACAAGAACGCCTACACCACCCAGGTCATCCGCTTTAAATTTCTTTGCCTGTTCTCCTACCTGCGCAATCCTTCCTACAATTTCATGACCCGGTACCATTGGAAAAATCCCCGGAAACCATTCATTTTTTAGCTGGTGCCAGTCTGTATGACAAACACCACAAAATTTAATTTCTATCAATACATCGTGTGGCCCTAATTCTCTTCGTTCAAAATTCCAGGGAGCCAGATTAGTTTCAGCGTTTTGTGCAGCGTATCCTTTTGCTTGTATCATACTTTCTTATTATGATACAAAGTTAAAGTGCACTATCCTTCTTCAATTATAGGAATCAAAGTAATAATTATACTTTTCAAAGTATTTTTCGAAATGAATTTGGTGAATTTCCTGTGTGCTTTTTATAGAAATTAGTAAAGTAGGAAGGGTATTCAAACCCAAGACTATAGGCAATATCAGCTATCGTCCAGTCAGTGTGAGAAAGGAGGGAACAAGCTTCAGCAACCAATTTTTCATTGATGTGAGCCGTAGTGGATTTGCCCGTTATTTTATGAACCGCAGCATTGAGATGATTAATATGAACAGCCAACTTGTCAGCATAGTCGCTTGCTTTTTTTAGCTTGAATGTATGCTTGGGTGCATCTACCGGAAATTGCCGGTTAAGAAGGTTCATGAAAAGCTTTGCGATACGTGCAGCGGCATTGGGTGGCGCCGCATAAGCAGTGGCAGGCTGCAATTTAATCGCCTCATGCATAACAAGATCTACCTGTCCCCGCATGAGGTCGTATTTAAAGATATAATCGCTATCAGCCTCTTCCCGCATGTGTTTAAAAATACTTAGCAGGTAAACCAATTGGCTATCATTTATAAAGTAAACAGGTTCTCCGCCGGCTTTGAAAACCGCGGACTCTTGAAGATCTATTGAATCACGGCTTCCGTGCAAAAAATCGTCTGTAAAAACGCAGAAATATCCTTCTGCATCATCTTCAGTATCATTGCCTTTCCATAAATAAGGAACCAGCGGATTGGTAAAGATCAATGCCGGCTTGTTTACAACAATAGTACGGTTAGCATAAAGCAATTGGCTATCACACTTTGTAAGCAAAGTGATTTTATAAAAATCCCGGCGGTTGTAAGAATCAAGCGTGCATTTTCCTTCACCAATAGCGGCAACTTTAAATTGTGTAGCTGCAAGCTGCAGTTGATTTATTATTTTTGTCTCCTTCAAAATCATTTCCAAAATTAAACATTTCAAAGAGAAAATTATTGTTTAAATTTTGATTAATTATTGTCAGACAAATTTATGGACAGCTTGCGGTGCGTTGGCAATTACAGCTCCTTTGCAGGTTAGCCTCGTACGGTAGTTTGTATGCCCTGCAATGTGCTGCTATGTGAGGCAATAGGTTTTCGCTTTGATTGTGCTGAAATTTGAAGGTGAACGGAATTTTGTTTCGGTTGCGTACAACGACAAAATGGTATTTCGCCGGGTTTATCTATCGCGGGAAGGCGGGATATTTATATTAAGTTTCATATCAGGCAGGATGTTATTTAGCTATATGCAAATCATCAACTTTTATTTATAAGTTTAGTTGCAGTAAGTTGGGTGATAGAAATTTATTTCCGCGCTATAGCAAGCGCAAATTGTGGGCGGTCATCATAAAAGACTTCATCGAGTAATGGAAAATAAATAATTATAATCAAAATTATCAATGACCGATTTTCTTCAATTCTGTAATCAATTCTCGCCACTTGATGAAATAGCGACTGTGCAACTATCGAAAAATTTAAAAACCAAAACAATTCAAAAAGGTGACTATTTATTAAAAAGGGGTGAGGTCTGCAAACATTTATTTTATATAAATGAAGGGCTTACAAAAATATTTTTTGATAAAGGGGATAAAGAATTTATCATGCGTTTCTTTTCTGAAAATCTATTATTTACTGTTTTTGAAAGTTACATCACACAAAAACCTTCCAATTATATGATAATGGCTTTAGAGACTACTACAGTAACGCAGGTTAGTCATGACACAATGGAAGAACTTTGTAAAATGAATCATTGTATGGAAACATTTTTTAGAAAACTAATTTCCGTTGCAGCAGTAAAGATGTCCAAACGAATAAGTGAGATGCTGGAGGAAAATGCAACCTTCCGGTATAAACAATTTGTAAAGGAAAACAATTTAATACTTCAAAGAATCAATCTTGGTGACTTAGCCAATTACCTTGGCATTACACAACAATCGTTAAGCCGGATAAGAGCGCAACAATAGCTTTTACCATTTGGTAAAAAACATTCCATTTACTGCTGATATTTTTGTAAAAAATAATTATGACAGCAACAGCGACAACAAAATGGATAGTTGACCCAAATCATTCTGAGGTTCAGTTTAAAGTAAAGCACCTTGCGATATCAAATGTCTCCGGCACTTTTAAGATGTTTAACGGAGAAGTTGAAAGTGAAAGCGAGGATTTCAACAATGCATCCATTCATTTTGAAATTGATACTAACAGTATGGACACTAATAATGCTGAGAGGGATAATCATCTTAAATCGCCTATGTTTTTTGATACGCAAAAATTCCCGAAAATTAAGTTCGATGGCTTTATACAAAAACAAGATGGTGATTATAAACTTGTGGGAGACT
>CAXSIE010000128.1:8754-9191 GCA_964237295.1 uncultured Flavihumibacter sp.
TGAAACAACGAAAACTATAAAGATGGTTGTTGAATTTACAGGTGTGGGTACAGGCAGATTTGGCGACACACGAGCGGGATTTGAAATAAGCGGGAAAATTAATCGTAAAGATTTTGGACTTAGCTTTAGTTTACTAACCGAGGCAGGAAGCATCGTTGTGGGAGAAGAAGTAAAACTTCATGGTGATATACAAATAATAAAACAATCGACGTAATCTGTAGAATAGAAACGAGTAATCGAGAGTGACAATATTATTTCGTTGTATAGCAGGGCAAACGCATCTAAAATATATTGAATCTGGATATTGGGATAAATAAATGGATTTTTGGATAAAATCTGTTTACTGATGCATGGATTCATAGAAAACTTTGGCGATATACCCGATCCAAGAATAGAGCGAACAAAAAAGCACAAGCTCATTGACATTTTCTTCATTA
>CAXSIE010000128.1:9201-11561 GCA_964237295.1 uncultured Flavihumibacter sp.
ACGTGTTCTCAATAAATGATTCACCTTTGACCCATGATGAATGTCATTCCTATCCATCATTTACAAGCAGAATTTGCACTGAAATTGAACATTGCAAGATTTGAGATAGGCAATGTTCACGAGGGAAGCATAGCGGAAGTACACAGGGATAACCACTACATATTTTTTCTGTTTGAAAAGGGTTCTGCTACGCTGACTATAGACTTTCACGAGGTGTCTTTTAAAGATAGCTGCGCATTCTATATCTTACCCGGACAAGTGCATCACCGCATAAACAATCAATATGCACAAGGGTGGTACCTGGCAGTTGATACTGTGCTCGTAACATCGGAATTCAGAAACATTTTTGAAAGTAATTTAGCTCTGCAACAACCACTTTATTTAGATGCCCAGCTCATCAATCAGTGCAGTAATATCCTTCGGCTTATTATGGAACGAAGTGTTGCAGATATACGTTCTGCCTTTCAAAGCAACGTTACGCTTAACTTGTTTCAATCTTTCGCCGGTATTGTTGCCGGCGGATACAGCAGCAATTTTATTGCACTTTCTTCCCGGCCGAAACAATTGACGTATGACTTTCGTAAACTGTTAGCCCGTGATTTCCACTCTGTAAAAACTCCCTCCGGTTATGCCAAAAGTCTTAATGTTTCCGTAAACTACCTTAATGAAGCAATTAAAAAAATGACCGGATTTTCTGTAAGCTACTGGATTGCACAGCAGATACTGCTGGAAGCAAAGCGATTACTTATTTATACTACTATCGACGTGAAAGAAATAGCCTATGAAATAGGTTATCCCGATCCTGCTTACTTCTCCAAATGGTTTAAAAAGCAAGAGGGCATCAGTCCCCTGTCGTTTAGAGCCAAAAACGTTGAATAGTCCAGTCATTACCTGTGCCTTGCCATTCTTTACTGTTGATCAGCATTGTTACTTTGCAGTACAATTTTTCACTGAGTATAACATGAGTATAAGCGAAATAATATTTGCTATTAGAGCAAATGGGTTGCAGTATATACGTCGCTAAAGCTCAGCTCCGTTAAAACGAATAACAATAAATAAAAGCAATTAAACAATATGGAAGAAACCAGCAAATTTAAAGTGCTCATTGTAGGCGGCGGACTTGGAGGGTTATGCCTGGCACAAGGGTTAAAAAAAGCAGGAATAGACTTTAGGGTTTTTGAACGGGACGCCTCCCCGGTTTCACGATTACAGGGGTATCGTCTTAGCATAAACCCGGCGGGAATACAATCGCTGCACGCAAATTTGCCCGACGCCTTATGGGGCCGGATTGAGGCAGTGCTTATGCCGCAAGTCGAAGGCATCAGTTTCGTTAGCGAACAATTAGATCAGCTTTTCTTTAAAAAAACACCTGACCCCATTGATGCTCTTAACCGTTTTGGTTCCATCAGCCGCGTTAAGCTGAGGGATATTCTGTTATCAGGTCTTGAAGACAACGTTGATTTTGGCAGAAAGTTCCTCCATTATAAGCTGCTTGATGATGGGAAGGTAAGATGTATTTTTGATGATGGTTCCTCAGCAGACGGGCATATCCTCGTAGGCGCTGACGGTACAAAATCTCTCGTCCGCAGCCAACTGCTGCCTGGCTCTTCCAGAGCTGAAACCGGTGTTAGTGCTATTGCCGGACAGGTTATTATGGATGAAATAACCTGTGAAAACTTTTTACCAGTGCCTCTTCGGGAATCGGCCGTAGTAATAGATAAAAAACCGCAAGGACTGTTTTTAGCCAACCATAAATTAAATGAACATCAGGGCGGTGAAAATTATGTGTTCTGGTCTTTTCTCACCAACCGGTCTAACTTTCCCGACAACCTGGAAACGATGTCTGCGGAGGCAATAATTCAGTTGGTGGACAACATGACGTCAGGATGGCACCCACGGCTGAAGAGATTAATTACCAGAGCTGATGCAAAGACGGTGTTGGTTCTTTCCTACAAAACATCAAAGCCGCCTGCACGCTGGCAGACAGGCACTGTAACGGTAATGGGAGACGCAATTCACAGCATGCCGCCAACGAGCGGAGAAGGAGCCAATATTGCGCTTCAGGATGCGGCGGTGCTTTGCGCATCATTGGTTGATTATGAGGAAGGCAAAACGACGCTCCATGAAGCGGTTGATAAGTATGAAACCGTTATGTTGGACTATGCGTTTAAAGCTGTTGGAAATGCGATGGTCAACCTTCATCGCATGGTGGTTCGCGACGGCAAATACACGCCAAAGAAACCGATTACTAACGCATCTTGATTTTCTTTCTATGCAACAAAAACAATAATAATCTACTTGTCGTACAAAGCATCAGTAATTTATACAAGGCATAGCCTTATATTTTAAACAAGAATACA
>CAXSIE010000129.1:0-327 GCA_964237295.1 uncultured Flavihumibacter sp.
TGGTGCTTGTAATTAAAAAGAACTGCTTAACTTAATGACATTGCCCGAAGGGGTGGCATGATTATAGAAATAATCAGGCAGAACAAAACCCCGAAGGGGTGACATTATTCATTGTGTTTGAGCAGTTCTATGCCACCCTTTCAGGGTTCGCGTTTACAATTTATCATTTTCTATAATCATTACACCCCTTCGGGGTTTTGCGGTATATTACATTCTTAATATTAACTATACCCCATACCCCATACCCCATACCCCATACCACATACCACATACCTCATACCTCATACCCCATACCCCATACCACATACCACATACCACATACCCCAT
>CAXSIE010000129.1:337-1454 GCA_964237295.1 uncultured Flavihumibacter sp.
CCGAATAATTCCTCCATGTATCGCCGGTTTCATCTAATTTCGCATTGTACATCGCCGGTCAATATTTCATAGCTATTCAACTCTTGCCATGGAACTTAATACACTTACAGCCATTTCGCCTATTGACGGTCGTTACCGTAAGCAGGTACACCACCTGGAAGACTACTTCTCAGAATATGCGCTGATGAAATATCGTGTAATGGTTGAAATTGAATATTTACTCTTTCTTTCCAGTAAGAAGTTTTTTGATCTTAATGCCAAACAAAAAAGTTTTTTGAAGGCCGTAGGCGACAACTTCAGCCTGGAAGATGCCCTGCAAATCAAAGAGACGGAGAAAATAACCAATCATGATGTTAAGGCGGTTGAATACTTTTTAAAAACAAAATTAAGTGATGCCGGCGCTGAAGAAGGAAATGAATGGGTTCATTTCGGATTAACTTCACAGGATATCAACAACACTTCGATACCACTCGCCTGGAAGCATGCCATAGAAATTGAATACCTGCCGTTAATTCTCAATCTTAACCAGCAGCTGCAATTGCTGGCGCAGGATTGGAAAAATGTTCCCATGCTTGCCAGAACGCACGGACAGCCTGCCAGTCCTACAAGATTGGGTAAAGAGATCATGGTTTTTGTTGAAAGGATACAGAACCAGGTGGAACAATTTATTCATATTCCTTTTTCTGCAAAATTCGGCGGAGCCACCGGAAATTTTAACGCGCATTATGTGGCATTTCCCAAGAAAGACTGGATCAAACTTGCTAATGAATTTGTAGAAGGAACATTGGGTTTGCAACGCCAGCAGTTTACCACCCAGATCGAGCATTACGATACGCTGGCAGCACATTTTGATACCATGAAAAGGATCAATAATATTTTAATTGACCTTTGCCGCGACTTGTGGACCTATGTCTCCATGGATTATTTTAAACAGAAAGTGAAGAAAGGTGAAGTAGGGTCTTCCGCCATGCCGCACAAAGTAAATCCAATTGACTTTGAAAACGCGGAAGGAAACCTGGGTATGGCCAATGCGCTGTTCGAGCACCTATCTTCCAAACTACCCATCTCACGCATGCAGCGCGACCTTACCGATTCCACCGTTTTAAGAAATATAGGC
>CAXSIE010000129.1:1464-3408 GCA_964237295.1 uncultured Flavihumibacter sp.
GCGTTCCTTTCGCTCATACAATGATTGCCATAAAATCAATAGAAAAGGGACTGGAAAAACTGGTGCTGAATGAAGTAAAGATTATAGAAGACCTGGAGAATAACTGGGCGGTTATTGCCGAAGCCATTCAAACAATCCTGCGGCGGGAGAACTATCCGAAACCTTATGAGGCTCTAAAAGAACTCACAAGGGGTAATGAGAAAATTAATAAAGAAACCATTCATCATTTTATAGACGGACTAACGGTGCCGGTTACTGTAAAAAAGGAATTGAAGAAAATTACACCGCAGAATTATACAGGGGTTCTGATTGATTACTGACATTTTTTTACCTCTAAAGCTTACTCTTCCTCTTCCTCCACCATAGCATCATCCCTCTTTTATCAAACCGTTCAAAGCCATTCTTCTGCACAACACGAATAGAAGCCAGATTCTTTTCATCCGTCTCTGCCAGCACACATTTTACATCTTCCCTTTCCAGGGCCCAGTTCAGCATACCACCAACAGCTTCCGTCATGTAACCCTTGCCCGTATAACCAGCCATGGTTCCATAGCCGATCTCGATAGTGGAATTTTTATCCGGAGTTCCTTTAAACCCCAGTTCGGCAACAATAATATTGATTGATGTATCAATTACGATCCAGAAAGTATAAAACAAATAATTGTGCTTGTTAACGCCTTTCATTTTAGGCAGTGTAAAATGCTCCACCATATCCTTCACCTCTTCTGAAACAATGCGACCGGTTCTGGTAAGTGCCAGTTCATCTTCCAGTTTATCACCGGCTTTCAAGTAGGTGATAAGCTGGGGATATGTGAGCGGAATTATTTTCAGGCGATTTGTTTCTACCATTGCTATGGCTTTATTGAAACTATTTATGAATTTCTGAAGTAAAATGAAACAGTATATCCGGGTTGTTGATCCTTTCCGTGTTCAGGAACCATTCGCTCTGGGCCAGGTAAACCTGGTTGCCGTCTTTATCTTCCCCAACATTGGCCGCTTTGAACCGGGTAAAGTCGAACAGTTTTTTTGCATCCTTACTTGTGATCCAGCAGGCTTTGTAAAAAGGCAAAGAGTTCAATTGAACAGAAGCGCCGTATTCATGCAGGAGCCGGTATTGTATTACTTCGAACTGGAGTTCACCCACACAGCCGATGATCTTTTTATTGCCGCCGTATTGGGTAAACAACTGGGCAACACCTTCATCTGTCAGCTGCAGCAATCCTTTTTCGAGCTGCTTGGTCTTCATGGGATCCTTGTTTACCACCTCTTTAAAAATTTCCGGTGAAAAGGAAGGAATGCCTGTAAAGAAAAAGTCTTCCCCTTCGGTAAGCGTATCGCCGATCTTAAAATTACCCGTATCAAACAAACCTATCACATCACCGGGAAAAGCTTCGTCAATTACATCTTTATCACGCGCCAGGAAAGTGTACGGATTGCTGAACCGGACCTCTTTGTGTAACCGGACATGATGAAAATATTTGTTCCTTTCGAACCTGCCTGAGCAAACTCTGAGAAATGCAATCCTGTCGCGGTGTTTGGGATCGAGGTTAGCATGAATTTTAAAAACGAAACCGCTGAATTTATCTTCATTAACATCCAGCAAACGGGTGGAAGTTTCACGGCTGCGGGGTATCGGCGCTATGCGAACAAAAGTATCCAGCATTTCCTTTACACCGAAATTATTTACAGCGCTGCCAAAGAAAACAGGCGCCACTTTGCCTTGCAGGTAATCCGGCACATTCAATTCGCCATGCACGCCGTCTACCAGTTCCACATCTTCGCGCAAAGTGCCGGCGTCTCTTTCACCCAGCTTTTCATCGAGGGAGGGATCTGCCAGGTCGCTGATCTTCACTACTTCTTCACCGGTAGCTTTTGTATTTGCCGTAAACAACACCAGGCTTTTTTCGTATAAATTGTACACACCTTTAAATTCTTTACCGCTAT
>CAXSIE010000129.1:3418-11502 GCA_964237295.1 uncultured Flavihumibacter sp.
GTTCCTTCTCAATTTCCTCCAGCAAATCAAACCGGTTTTTACCATCACGGTCCAGCTTGTTGATGAAAACAATTACCGGGGTATTGCGCATGCGGCAAACCTCCATAAGGCGGCGTGTTTGAGCTTCTACACCATTTACACTGTCAATTACCAATATAACACTGTCAACGGCGGTAAGTGTGCGGTAAGTATCTTCGGCAAAGTCTTTATGACCGGGCGTATCCAGCAGGTTGATAAGGTGTCCATCGTATTCAAAGCTCATCACGGAAGTAGCCACTGAGATACCGCGCTGGCGTTCAATTTCCATAAAGTCGCTGGTTGCGTGTTTCTTGATCTTGTTGCTTTTTACAGCGCCTGCTGTCTGGATGGCGCCTCCGAACAACAATAATTTTTCAGTAAGGGTTGTTTTACCGGCATCCGGATGAGAGATGATCGCGAATGTTTTTCTTTTATTGATCTCGTTTGTGTACTTCATAATTTCGAGCCGCAAAGGTAGTGTTAAGTTAAGCATGAAATTACGTCTTGAAAGGCAGTAACTAAACTTGTAAGTGTTTTATAAAACCACAGAGGCAGGGAGACAGGGAGGAACACGGTGTTCCTCCCTGTCTCCCTGCCTCTGTGGTTTTACAAAACTGTCAAACTTGGCTTTTCAGACATTTCGTTCTTACACATCAGCTACCTTGAAAGGCTTTACTTCAACTTCCTGCCATACACTCTCTTTAATATAAGGCTCATTTTCCATGTACTTCTTTAAATCATCTTCTGTTTCAAACTGTACGATCATTATTGAGCCATTCATCTTGCCCTCCTTATCAAGTGTGGCCCCGCCTGTTACAAAATTATTATTCTCTTTTAACATACGTGCTCCGGCTAAATGAAACGGACGTACCGCCATCCTGCGATCCAGCGCTTCGGGGCCGGTACCATCTTTAGCTATTATAACAAATTGTAACATTTTATTTTATTATCAATTTAAAAAAGTTGCACATTCCAGATAGCTGTAAACTCCTGACCTGCCTCCAGCTTTTGAATTCCTTCCTTTTCCGGTAATTGCTGGTTGCCGGTGACGCTGTCTGCAATACCGTACCAGGGTTCAATACAAACAAAATCTGCATTTTTAGCGGCCCAGATACCTAGATAAGGAAAGCTGGCAAAGTCGAATGTAAGCCCGTGGGTTGTCTTGTCGCTCTTCAAAGAAACCTGGTGGGAATTCAAGTGTTTAAATACTAGCGCGTCATGTTGAAACAGTTCTCTGGTCAGCGGCAGCCGGTTTGTATCTTCCAGCAATGGAACAGGTATGGATTCGATAAGTCCTTCTGATGAGATAGGCCACCGGCCTGCATTTTCTTTCCTGTCGAATTCAAGATAGTAATCTTCATAACTAGAACCTTCTGCCAGCGGCACTTTAAATGCGGGATGTCCGCCGATAGAAAAGAACAAAAGCTTATTATCTTCATTGATCACTTTATAAGAAACACTTAAAGAATTCTCCTGTATGGTATAGGTGATGATCAGGTCAAATGCAAAGGGAAATTTCTTAAGTGTGCTATCATCGCTTTTTAACGAAAGACTGACAGCATTTTCAGATTGCTGCACAACTGTAAAGTCATGCTCCCTTGCAAAGCCATGACGGCTCAGTTCGTAAGTTTTTTCTTCATAATAATAAGTATCCTGTTTCAGTGTGCCGACAACAGGAAATAGTATAGGAGATTTTTTACCCCATACAGCCGGGTCTCCGCTCCATAGATATTCCAACCGGTGTTGTTTGTGATAGATGCTGTCAAGCTCCGCACCTTTTTCTTTAATGGCGATTTTAAGGAATTCATTTTCGATAGTAAACATATGTTTCGTAAATTATTTATAAAAACTTGTTGTTAAACAAATCTTACACCGCGTCTACATCCGGAACAACAGACACCGTCCGGTATCTCTTATCCTGATGCATCGCTGCAATGGTTTCAAGGATACTTTGTTTGCAACTGTTAATCAGGTTCGTATCCTTTGGCAACTTAAATAATAGTTCCATCAGATACTGGTTACGAACCCGGTTAACAACCGGTTGCGCCGGGCCGATCATATAGTTTTCGAATTTTTTTTTAATGAGTTCCGAAAAGAAAAGTGCTGCCCCTGCCACTACCTCATTGATTTTATGACGAAACGTGATTTTTATCAGCCTTGAATAAGGCGGATAAAAAAAATTCTTCCTGTTTACAATTTCCTCGTTATAAAACTTTTTGTAATCATGTTGTTGCACCAGTGCAAGAACCGGGTGATTGGTATTTCTCACCTGTATCAGCACCAGTCCCTGCTTATCTTTTCTGCCCGCCCGACCGCTTACCTGTTCCATTAACTGGAAAGATCGTTCATTCACCCTGAAATCCGAAAAGCCCATAATAGCATCTGCATCCAGTATTCCTACCAGTGACACGTTATCAAAGTCGAGCCCTTTCACTACCATCTGTGTACCCACCAGTATGTCTATGCGCTTTTGTTCGAATAGCTGGATCAGGGTATCGTGTGCATGTTTTCCTTTTACGGCATCTACATCCATCCTGGCAACTTTTACCGAAGGAAACATTTCCTGCAGTTCTTCTTCAATACGTTCCGTGCCAAAATTCGTCTGGGAGAAATGGTGATTGCCGCAGGCTTCACAGGTAGTGATCATCGGGTACCAGGTGCCACAATAATGACATTGCAGCCTGTTGGAAATTTTATGGTAAGTAAGCGAGACGTCACAATATTTACAATGCGGTATCCAGCCGCATGACATACAAACCTGGTAAGGTGAATAGCCGCGGCGGTTTTGAAACAATATCACCTGCTTTTTGGCTACCATGCTTGATTCTATCGCATCTTTCAGTAAAGGTGAAATAATGATCTTCTTTTTCTCTTTGCTTACTATTTGTTTTGTATCAATTATTTCAATGGCCGGCAGACTGATCCCTCCGTACCGCTCGTTTAATTCCACCAATCCGTATTTACCGGTAGCTGCATTGAAATAACTTTCCATGGAAGGAGTGGCGCTTCCCAACAATACATTGGCAGGAAACAGGGAAGCAAAATAAATTGCCGCATCGCGTGCATGATAACGGGGTGCCGGATCGTGTTGCTTAAAGGAACTGTCCTGCTCTTCGTCACAAATGATCAACCCGAGATCATGAAAAGGCAGGAACAATGAAGACCTTGCACCCAGGATAATTTTTGCTTCACCGGTTTTTACTTTGTGCCAGATCTCCACCCTTTCATTCTGGTTGAATTTAGAATGATAAACAGTGATGTAACCTCCAAAATATTTTTGTAACCGCCGGATGATCTGAGCCGTTAAAGCAATTTCCGGAAGCATATACAAAACCTGCCTGCCCTGTTTTATGAGGTCAGCGATCAGCTTCACATAAATAAGCGTTTTTCCGCTGGAGGTAACGCCATGCAACAAACAAACCTGTTTTTCGAGAAAAGATTGTCTTACTCCTGCTAATGAAAGCTCCTGCGCCGCACTCATTTCAAAATCAATGGTGATAATTTTTGGAAGATACCTGATGCGGTCAATGGAACGCTTTTCTACCAGCAGGATCTCTTTTTCTGTTAACCCTTTTAGCTGGGCAACAGAAGCATTGGCTTTTTTCAGCAAAGCCGATTGTGTAACTTCTCCTTCCGTTTTCCGGAGGTGTAAAAATGACAGCAACAACTCCATCTGCCGGGGAGCCCTCGACCAGTTATTCAATAATTCAGCAAGATGATCTTCATTATCGAATGAAGGATTGAGCAATACATAGCTTTCTTTCTTTTCCTTATAGGTTGTCTTTAATTCTTCCCATACAAAACAAATTTTCTTTTCTATCAAGCGATTGATTACCGGGTACACATGAGTAGCATCCAGTATCTGCTGCACTTCCACCAGCTTCAATTCCTGCTTCAGCAACAGCGCTTCCGATACCAGGAATTCTTCGTCGTCAAGATGCGAAAAATCATCACCGGCTTCTTCATTGAATAATAAAACCGTTTCACTGCTTAACTTAAAATGAGTTGGAAGTGCAGCCTGCATCACTTCTCCCTCACTGCAGAGATAATAAGCCGCCATCCATTCCCATAGCTTCATTTGTTCCGGGATTACGATCGGTTCCGTATCCAGTACATTCAGAATATCTTTGGGGACAAACGCTTCGGGTTTTTCCTGGTGAATGCGTTTTACTATTCCCGCATACTTCTTATTCTTACCCAATACTACTTCCACCCTGCAACCGGCTTTGATCATGGAGATCATCTCCTGCGGTACTGCCCAGGTATAGTTTTTTGGCAGCGCAAGTGGAATGATCACTTCTGCATAAGCAGCAGGTGCAGGTGTAAACAATTCTCCGGTATTTACGGGAGGTGTCAAGAATTTAAATTAGTGGTTTTTGTAACAGTGCCGGACTTGTAATCACCCCACTTTATCAGTGCTGAGGTCATCTGTGCGTAAACTTTATTCTTTAACCAGTCAATATCTTTCATAGTCAATCCATCTACCGGCACTTCTTCCATAAAAATCGCTCTTGAAATACCCGGTGTCAATGTAAAGATGCTGTTATAATGCAAACGGTTTATGGTATCGGGGAATACAACAGGTTTTATCGGCGTTTGCGTTTCGATGGCAATTCTGAAGGCACCGTTAAAAAATTCCTGCAAGGGCTGGCCGGAAGTATTGAAAGTGCCTTCAGGAAAAATCACAATAGAGATATTTCTTTTCAGGATTGATTTAAGGGTTTTTACACTCCGGGCCCTGTTTTCGTTGTTGCTCCTGTCTACCATTACCACGGCTTTCCTGTATAAAAAGCCAAAGACAGGTATCCTGGATAACTCCATCTTTCCCAAAACCCTCACCGGCTGGCGCAATGTTTTCACCAGTATCGGCACATCCATATAAGAAATGTGATTGGCCACAAAAATAACCGCATGATCAGCGGTATGCGGAGCAATGAAAATATTCTTATGAAAAATGCCAACCATCGGAAGCCAGATATCAGCCCAGATGCTGCATAGTTTGTAAATAAAATTGCCGCCTTTTATCTTACCGAAGAAACTTGCTATTATTACCATCGGGAATATAATGATCAGGAAGAAAACAAATAATACAAACGCATAAATGGAGAACAATACCTGGATAAACTTTAATAGTAACTTCATGAACGCAAACTGCTATTGGAGACGAAAATTATGATTTGTGCTTGGAATTACCTAATTGCCGCCGGCTGCTGTCTTCGTGCCTGGATTTCTTTTTTAGAGAATGACTCACAAATGAATTATTTTTAACATCTCTACTTCCTATGATCTGCCTGGGATCACCTTTAACTATATTTTCTAACCGGAACCATCATCATTACTCATGAGTAAAAACTGTACATATTTCAGGCTTTTAACCTTTTTAGCAATTCTTTTAACCGCATCGCCATCTTTTCTGGCTGCACAACGTATTACTTCTTTCACTCCTGCATCAGGCCGGGTGGGAACAACCGTTACAATCACAGGAACCGGCTTTGATCCTGCTGCCGGTAACAATATTGTTTATTTTGGCGCTACCAAAGCAACAGTAATCGCCGCGACCGCTACGCAGCTTACCGTTAAAGTGCCGGTCGGTGCAACCTACCAGCCTTTTTCAGTAACAAAAGGCGGACTAACAGCTTACTCCTCCAGGCCTTTTATCAGTACATTCGGATGTGCCCCGGTGGAAGTAAAAGCCACTACACTGGGCGACAAAATAGATTTTTCAACCGGTACTTTTTCCTCCCCCATTAGTATCGTCATTGCCGATTTTGATGGCGATGGAAAACCGGATATAGCCTCCACCAGCCAGGATAATAACTCTGTTGCAATCTTTCGCAACATTAGCAGCGCTGCAACGCTTGGCAACGCTTCTTTTGCACCGCCCGTAAATTTTGTAACCACTAAGGGGCCCGCAGGTATTACCACAGGCGATATAGATGGAGATGGAAAACCGGATATCGCTATAACTACTACCAGCAGCACCGTGGAAGTATTAAGAAACACAAGTACCGTGGGAAGCATTAATGCCGCATCATTTGCAACGCCGGCAAGTCTTTTAACAACCACAGGCCCTACGGATTCCGCAGGAACCGCAAATATCAGTATCAGCGACCTGGATGGAGACGGTAAACCTGACCTGATAGTAACCAATCCGCTTAAAAATAACATCTCCATATTCAGGAACATAGGTTCAACAGGAACCATTAACAGAAACTCTTTTGGAGCAAGAACCGATATTGCTGCCGGCACTAATCCTATAGGCCTGGTAGTTACCGATATTGACGGAGATGGAAAACGGTTATTTTTTAACACTTTCCATTTATCGTAACACCAGTACATCAGGCACTATCTCTTTTGCCGGAAGTGTTAATACTTTAATTCAAATCGGAACCGCCGGACTTGCTGCAGGTGACTTAAATAATGATGGAAAACCGGATCTTGTTATTACTAATACACTCGATAACAGTATTTCGATATTGCAGAATACTTCCGTACCTGGTACTATTAATATTGCCAATTCTAACTCCGGTAATACTATCTCTGCTCCGGTTTCTCCTTTAACTCCCATTATCAGCGATTTTAATGGAGATGGCAAACCGGATATCGTGACAAGCAGTTATGATTTCATGAATGCAACAAACAGCAATAGCAATCCGCTCTCGTTGTATGTAAATAATATTTCCGGTTCAACTATCACCAACACTTCTTTTTCGCCGAGGGTAGATTTGATTACAGGAGGCTCTTTGGGTAAAGTCGGTATCGGCGACCTTGACGGAGATGGCAAACCCGACTTTGTAATACCTAATTACAGCTCAGACCTGATATCGGTTTTGAAAAACAATGCAACTACTTTTAATTCGCTTCCACCGTCCACAGTGGATGGACTGGGTGTTTATTGTGATGACGGCATCTCAAAAAATTATTTTGACCTGTTTAACTCCGACAGGATCATTTGTTCCATAAGGGACAACGGCAACAATTTAGGCAACACTAATGCAAGGGTTTATGTAGATGCTGCGCCTGCTAACTATAACGGCTCTTATTTTATGGCGAGGCATTACGTTATTGCTCCCTCCGCGCAGCCTGCAACTAGCATACAGGTTCGCCTGTACTTTACCACCGCGGAATTTAATGCCTTGAAAGCTTTAGACAGCAGGCTTTCCAGTCCCGCTGATCTTAGCATAACCAAATACCAGGGTCCAACGGAAGATGGTGTTTTTAATCCGGCTGATGCCAGCTCTCTTATTATCATTCCACCTTCATCAATCGTTTTCGGAACCGCTTTCGGCGGATATTATGCCGACTTTACCGTTAACAGTCTTTCTGAATTCTGGTTTACTTCAGGTATGGTTGCGTTACCGGTTCAATTAATAAATTTTAAAGCTGAAAAGTTGGCTGATGCGGTTTCTTTACAATGGAGCACCGCTTCGGAAATCAATAATGATTATTTCACTGTGGAACGAAGTGCTGAAGGCAGCAGTTTTACCGCCATTGCTACCGTTAAAGCAGGCAGCGCATCCTCACAATCACAGGCATACGAAGTTAAAGATGCTGCCCCATTACATGGCCTGAACTACTACCGGCTTAAGCAAACGGATAAGGACGGAAAAGTTGCTTACTCCGCTGTTAAAACAGTAGAATGGGATGGGTCTGGCACATTAAGGGTAACGATTGCCCCGCAACCGATGAAAGCCCAGTCAACAGTAACTTTCTTTGCTAAGGCAGGCAGTACTAATTTTATGATCTACAATGCTCAGGGAGCTGCGGTGCAAACTTATAAGCTGAACAGAAATTCTAATGGGAATGCTCAACTGAACATTCAAAAAGACAGGCTGACACCCGGAATATACTTCTACAAAATATTCAACGGCAACCAGGAAATGTATCATGGTAAGCTGATTGTGGACTAAGGTTCGAACTTAATTTTAACCACAGAGCAAATACAAGAGTTGAAGAAGAGGATACACAGAGAACGTTCTCTGTGTAGCCTCTTCTTCAACTCTTGTATTTGCTCCTATATAACTACATGTAACGTAGTTAGTAATCAGGGTGTTATTCATGCGGCT
>CAXSIE010000130.1:0-11461 GCA_964237295.1 uncultured Flavihumibacter sp.
CTGAAAAGAAATATTCGCGATGAGCAGGTTGGCGCCAACGATGTAATTGCCAACAACAAAGGCCAGTTGCCGAAAACACTGTGGACGGAGAACCTGGAAGGTGATAAGATCCGCCTGGTAAGAACTGCTACTGATAACGAAGAAGGAAAAGTTGTGGCAGATATAATACAGGAACAAAAGCTGCGAAACCATTTTCACAATTATGAGTTTGCCATCCTCTACCGTACCAATGCGCAGAGCCGTAGTTATGAGGAAAGCCTTCGCAGGATGAATATTCCCTATAAAATTTATGGTGGCATCAGTTTCTACCAGCGTAAAGAAATAAAAGATTTTCTTGCTTACCTGCGCGTAGTGGTAAATCCTTTTGACGAAGAAGCGCTGAAACGCATCATCAATTATCCGGCGCGTGGCATCGGCAAAACTTCTGTGGACCGGGCGGTGATGAACGCTAATGAACAGAATATCTCCATGTTCCAGGTGCTGGAGCAGGCAAGCCGGTTTGGCTATAAAGGAGGAACCCTGGAATCTATTGATAACTTTGTGATGATGATAAGAATGTTCCAGAGCGAACTGCAAAAAAAGAATGCTTTCGACGTAGCTTTCCTCATTGGCAAAAGCACCCATTTCATTAAAGAATTACTGAATGATAAAACCACTGAAGGGTTGTCTAAATATCAGAACGTGGAAGAGTTGCTTAACTCTATTAAAGAATTTACGGATACGCCCAGCAATGAAGAAGGTGAAGTTGGAGATAAAAGCCTGGGAGCTTATTTACAGAATATCTCATTGCTTACAGACCAGGATCAGAAGGAAGCAAATCCGGATGTGGTGAAACTAATGACGATCCATGCCGCCAAAGGATTGGAATTTCCTGTTGTATTTGTGGGCGGAATGGAAGAAACCCTTTTTCCGAATACCATGTCAATCAATACCAGGGAAGAGCTGGAAGAAGAACGCCGGCTTTTTTACGTTGCTATAACAAGGGCAAAACATAAATTATGGCTTACTTATGCCAAAGACCGTTACCGGTTTGGCAACCTGCAGCAGAATGAACCCAGTCGTTTTTTGAATGAATTACCCGAGAAACACCTGGACCGTAGCTTTGCCGGAGGTGGTTTGCGAAATAACGGCGGAAGTGGCTGGAGCGATAAAAGCGCTTTCGAGCGGATGCATCCGTCAGCCGGTTCACAGGCAGATAAGAAATATGGGCCGCCACCCCAAAGAACAGAAAGTAAATCTTCTTATATCGCCAAGCCTATCATTAAAACTGTTGAGCATGTTCCCAGTGCAGATTTTGCTCCCAGTGATACCTCGGATTTAAAGATTGGTCAAAAAGTGGAGCATCAAAAATTTGGTTTTGGCGAGGTGATTAAAATGGAAGGCGCCGCGCATAATCCTATTGCCACGGTTAATTTTGAACATAATGGCGAAAAAAAGATCATGCTGAATTATGCGAAGCTGCGGATTATAGAGTAGGTATGAGGTATGGGGTATGTGAAACCAGCAATTTACAATAAATGATGTAGGCAAATGATTTTAAATGTGAAGCAGCAACTACTACTATCGATTTGTCAAAACCTCATACCTCATACCTCATACCTTATACTTCATACCTTGTCCCACTGCTTGGTTTCATGATTGAACTGTTTAATAAGTTTTGCAGGGTTGCCTGCCACCATAGCGTAAGGAAGGATATTTTTAGTAACTACACTCCCGGCGGCGATGATCGAATATTTACCCACAGTTACCCCGGAAGTGATTACAACGTTAGCGCCAATCCAGCAGCCTTCGTTGATAACGATCTCTGAAATAGTGCATGGTTGATAGCGGAAAGGAGTGGTTACATTCTCAAATCCGTGGTTCAATCCGGAGATCACCACGTTTTGCGCTGTCATGATATGATCATGTAAAGTTACCGGTCCTATAATAACATTGGAAGCGCCTATAAATACATGGTTGCCTATCTTCACTGGCCCCATACCGTTGTTTATAAAACTGAAGTCCTCCACAGTACAATTATATCCTATTTCAAAATGATTATAAGGCATGAGGTCCATACGTGCCCTGGGAAAGATAACCGTTCCTTTTCCTTTTTTGTGATAGAATGGATTTACAAAATTCCGAACCCACCACCTTGGGCGCATGCCTTTTTCAGAAGTGATCAGCTTTAAAATTATGGAACGCCACCTGGGATTGGAAGTTAATTTTTCTTTAAGAGACATAATTACACGATCAATTACTGTTAAACGTACAATATACCACTTGAATTATCAATATATGATTTGTATCGGTGTTTGTAGCATTCAATCTTTATAAGCTTCCTCTTTCTTACCTGGGTATGGTCCGGACTTTTTTAATATCTTCAGATAAATAATTCATTGTTATGAAAAAGGTTTTTTTACTTTTTCAGGTGATTCTTATAACATCTGCTGCTTTATCCCAGGACGCCGATCAGAGAGAAATTCTTAAAATTCTTAACGATCAGACTATGTACTGGAACAAGGGTGACCTTGACAATTTCATGAAGGGTTACTGGAATAGCGATTCATTAATGTTTGTCGGCAAGTCGGTAACCTATGGTTATCAAAATACGCTCAACCATTATAAGGAAACTTATAATACTGCCGATAAAATGGGTAAGCTTTTTTTTGAGATACTGAAAGTGAAAAAGCTCTCGAACGAATATTACTTTGTTTTGGGAAAGTGGTTCCTAAAGCGGAATGCCGGCGATGTAGGCGGGCACTACACTTTAATGTTCAGAAAGATAAAGGGGAAATGGATGATCGTTTCAGATCATAGCAGTTAGCTGTTTTTAACCGTGAGGGAATTTTTTATTCCAGGTTTTATAGAGGATCCATAATAAAGCGATGAAACTCATCAGCATCCAGATATAAAAAATAATATTCCCGATTGTAGGACGGTTTTCAAAAAACAACCATCCGCCGAAAATTCCAGCCGTCATATTGATAAACAGCCAAACGACGCCGGCAAAAAATGACCATGCAATACGCTGTAAAAAATCCTGCACATCTGTTTCCTGCTCGTTCATGAAGTAAGAGTTATTAAAGACCTTCGGAAGTCAACGGCTGTTTGGTACATTTCCAAAGCTAAATCATTTCAAATCTACTGCATCAGCAGGTGATTAAAAGCGCTTGAATCGCCGTTAAAAACGTTAAAGTCAACTTTATTAAGAATGCCGTTAACGCTGCCCTGTTCGCTATGTTGCCAGAATAGCCAGTCACGTGTGATGCGGGGCCTGTCCTTTTTTAAATAGTGCGCCACCCATAAAGGATATTTGTCAAAGTCGCCCTTTAAATAATGATTGTAAAAATCTACGTTTGTGTAAATAATAGGAATAACACCATAGTATAGCTCAACTGTTTCCAAAAATTCCTTTACATTTTTCTTCAGTTTATCTATGGTTACCCCATAAGTTTGTTCCACGTCAATTACCGGTGGAAGATCACCTTTTTCGAGCTCTACAACATTAATGAAGTTCTGTGCCTGGGCCCTGCCGCTTTTGGTGGCTAAAAAATAATGATAAGCGCCCCTCACCATCCCGGCATTTTGTGCTTTTTCCCAATTTCGGGTATAATAAATATCTACGTTTCCCAGTCCTTCGGTAGCCTTTATAAAAGAAAAATTTATCTGAACGTCCTCCACCTGCATGGCTTTTACTTCATCCCAATCAATATAATTCTGATACCTGCTAACATCAATGCCATGAATAGGAAAGTTGGATGGAATGTCAATTCCAAACTCCGGAAAACGTACAAAATGCGGTTGTTTACGATTCCATAGCCGCCAGGCTGCTATACATATGCACGCAAGTACCAGCAATGATAAAAGAGACCGGGCACTAATCTTATTATTTTTGCGGCGAGCCATAGCGCAGCAAATATAACAATCAGCGGTCAGCTATCAGTCATATTATGACGCGGTCGATATGTTTAGTGAAATAACTAATTCGAGAATTAGGCAGGTTGAAGCACAGTGAATATAAAAGACCTTCAGTTTCGGATCGCTGTGACCCTCAGTGCAGCAAGTGCCTCAGTGGTTCTATTTTATTTCAGATAAGCCGCTGATAGCTACTCCTCATTCAGCACTTTCCATAATAGATCTTTCAACTCCGTTAGCCCCTGTTGAGTGATTGAAGAAATAAACAAGTGTGGAATACCGGTAGGAAGCTCTTTTGCGACAGCGGATTTTAATTCATCATCCAGCATGTCTGATTTACTGATAGCTATAACAAAATCTTTTTGAAGCAGCTCCGGGTTGTATTCATTCAGTTCGTTAAGCAATATTTCAAAATCCTTCTTATGATCATTACTATCTGCGGGAATAAGAAACAATAAAATCGAATTTCTTTCTATATGCCTTAAGAAACGGTGACCAAGTCCTTTTCCTTCAGCGGCACCTTCAATTATACCGGGCAGATCGGCGATAGCAAATGATTGATTGTTTCTATATTCAACGATGCCGAGTTGTGGTGTTAACGTAGTAAAAGCATAATCGGCAATCTTGGGCGTAGCGGCTGTGATAACCGATAACAGGGTGGATTTACCTGCGTTGGGAAAGCCAACCAGGCCAACATCAGCCAGTACTTTCAGCTCTAATACTTTATAACCCTCTTCGCTTGGTTCACCCGGCTGCGAATGTTCAGGCGCCTGATTGGTAGGAGTTGCAAAATGCGAATTTCCCAAACCGCCTCTTCCCCCTTTCATCAATATAATTTCCTGCCCGTCTTCAAGTATTTCAGCTTCCACCTTTTCTGTTTCAGCATCTCTTGCAATGGTTCCAAGGGGCACTTCAATAAAAAAATCTTTACCGCTCTTTCCACTGCTGTTGTTACCTCTTCCGGGCATTCCGTTTTCAGCATGAACATTTTTGTAGTAACGCAGGTGCAGTAAAGTCCATAGCTGTTTGTTACCCTTTAAAATAATATGGCCACCTCTTCCGCCGTCTCCGCCATCAGGACCCGCCAATGCATTAAATTTTGTATGCATAAAATGCTTGATGCCGGCGCCACCATGTCCGCTTTTACAGAATATCCTGATCTGGTCTACAAAGTTTGATTTTTCCAAAATATTGTTTTTGTGCAACGACCAGCAAAGATAGATTGTCAGCCAGTGATAACGCTATGTGTATGAAAAAGATTTTACCGGTATTTGTTATTATGAACTGTATGTTCTTCAGTTGTGAAAAAGATCAGGTAAATGTTACGCCTGCCTGTGTATTACAACGTATTGAAGCAATAAAAATGCAGCCTTTATGGAACCCTGCTGCCGAGGTTAATCAATATACCTACAATGGAAAAACAGTTTATGGAATCAGCTCAAATTGTTGTGATCAGTACAACGTGGTAATAGATGAAAATTGTAATACCATATGTGCTCCAAGCGGGGGAATTACAGGCGGCGGCAACGGAAGGTGTGCCGACTTCTCTGAAAAAGCAAAGCTTGTAAGATTGGTATGGAAAGATGACCGTACGAAGTAAATGTGTTTGGACTGTGATTTACTTTAATCCTGCATTTGAGGTATTATATTCAGATGGCATGCTGTAAGATTACTTACATCTTCCTGTTTCGAATTGGTATATCATAACAGTTTCGTAGGTTTATCGCATAAAAACAAATTTATGAGGATATTATTATTTTTCTTACTGATTATTTCAGGCACTGTTTCAGCGCAATCTTATTATCTTTTTATAGGAACCTACACAAACAGCGGTAGTAAAGGAGTGTATGTTTACCGATTTGATGCGGCGACAGGTAAAGCTGAAGCAGTGAGTAGTACCGAAGATGTGGCCAATCCTTCTTATCTGGCTGTTTCACCTGATAAAAAATTTCTTTATGCAGTAAACGAAACAGGAGGTGCTAAACCCGGAAGTGTAAGTGCTTTTTCTTTTGATCAAAAAACCGGTAAACTTGCATTTATTAACAAGCAGCCAAGTGGTGGTGATGGTCCCTGTTATATCACCGTTAGTAAAAACAATAAATGGGCGTTGGTTGCTAACTATTCCGGTGGAAGTTTGGCGGCCTTGCCGATAGATGCAAACGGCGCACTTAAACCGTACAGCCAGCTTATTCAACATACCGGTAAGGGTGCGGATGCACAACGCCAGGACAAACCTCATGTTCATTCAACAATACTTTCACCGCAACAGGATTATTTGTTCAGTCCTGATCTGGGGCTGGACAAAGTATATACTTATACATTCAAGCCTTCCGCTGACAAACCTTTACAAGAAGTACAGCCACCATTTACTGAAGCGGTTCCTAAATCAGGACCAAGGCATTTTACCTTTCACCCAAATGAACGGTTCGCCTACCTGATTGAGGAATTAAGCGGCAATGTGATAGCCTATAATTATAAAAAAGGAACCTTAACATTACTTCAAAGCATTGCAGCGCATCCTGCCGATTTTAAAGGGAATATAGGCAGCGCAGATATTCATATATCGCCGGATGGTAAGTTTTTATATGCTTCCAATCGGGGAGATGAAAATACCCTGGCAATTTTTTCTATTGATCCTAAAACCGGTAAACTGGAGCCGAAGGGATACCAGTCAACACTAGGAAAAGCACCGCGTAATTTTATTATTGATCCCACAGGTAATTATTTACTGGTAGCCAATCAGCAAACCGACAATATTGTAATATTTAAAAGAGATAAAGAAACCGGCCTCCTGACCGAGACCGGTGAGCAAATTAAAATTTCGCTTCCTGTTTGTTTACAGTTAATGAAGCAATAAATATTTGCCACTTTTGGCCACAAAGACACGAAGGCACCAGGTAACACAAAGATATCTTTGTGTTACCTGGTGCCTTCGTGTCTTTGTGACTAAGAAAGGTAATGTGCCTAATGAGCCACTATCAGCTTTTTAGTAGTAACACCCATTTTTGATTGCATCCTTATCATATAATTACCAGACGGAAGGTCGCCTGTAGGTAGTACATAAGAACTGGTGTTGTCGCTGACTGAATGTACAAGCACTATTCTTCCTTCAAGATCTGTAACCATCAATACGCCGCCTTTTGCATTAAATCCAAAATAAACAGTCGTTTTGTCAATAGCTGGATTTGGAACGAGCGTAAGCATATCAATATCGCCCCACTCAATCTTTTTAATGACCGTGTAAGTGTACACTCCGTTCTTATCATTAACTTTTATGCGATAAAAATTCTTATGCTCCAATGGCGACTGATCATTATAAACATAAGAATTTTTGCTAAATTCTTTTGCGGAGATCGTTGCTATCTTCGTCCATTCGATGCCATCCGCGCTGCGTTCCACATCAAAATCCCTGGTATTTAATTCGTTACTGGTCTCCCAGTTTAACAACACTTCCCTGCCGGTTTGTTTAGCTGAAAAATTAATAAGAGTGAGTGGCAATGCGCTGTTAGCCAATATAAAATATGGTTTTGCTACGAAGTCCAGCTTATTGTCAGATGCATCGAACACTGCAAGTTTGCTAATACCGCCACAGCCGTTCGTTAAAGATATATCATCTATATACCAGCCGTCATAAGTTTGATTGCCGGCATTGCTTGCATTTGTCTGATAACGGAACCTTATTTTAATTGGTTGATTAACAAAAGAAGACAGGTCAATAACAGATTGCATAAATTGACCGCTGTTGTTGGTGCCGGTTGCATAACTACTGCCAGTGAACGCATAAGTGTTTGGCTGTGGCGCGTTTGCATTCAGAAGGCCATTATAACCGTTTTGCAAAAAGTATGGTCTTGCATCTATCCATGTGGAACCATTATTGGAAGATATTTCAACCTTTCCTCCGTCGAGATAAATTTCTGTTACGAAATAATGCCAGAATGATAATATAGAAAGATTGCCAGGCGTAAAAGCATCTGAGGTTAAAGTGATATTATTGGCGGCATCCGGGTTAGCTGCATACCAGGCATTTGTTCCGCTGAAAGAACGGGTTGTGGATGATAACCAGTTGGCTGTAGTACCTGAAATTCTTCCGGCAATTAGTCCGCCAGTTTGAGTTGCTTCCCTGTCATCATTTACAGGCTTCGTGATAGTGCAACCTGCACCGGTAGCTTTAAGGGTAAGGACAAGCGTTACAGTTTCCAATGAGTTGGAAAAACTAATATGATTGAATTGAACCACGTTATTGTTTACTGTACCATTGTTACTGCTTACATAAGTGAATCCCGAAGGAATGGTATCGGTAATTGTAAGTGTACCTGCAGGAACATTACATTGACAGCTAACTGTTGTATTGAATGATACTTCTGCACCGGTGTTTATAATTGAAGGCGCTGCGGATCTGCTTATTACAATTCCTGAAGGAACATCAAATGCCGCGATCTGGTCACCTGTACTGGTAGATAACCCCTGAACAGCGCTGTAGCCCATTCCTCTTCTGGCGAATGCATTCCAGATATCACATTTATGTCTATTATTATATAGTATCGAATCTGCAGCAAGAATGGCGTTCCTGGCATCAAGGAATCCCGGGCGGCAAGGCTGTAATTTCATTCCTTCTACTACAAGTTTTAAGGCAATTACATTTCCTCCGTTAGCAGTGCTGTTGTATAGGTCGGAGGTAATGGTTCCTTCATGCCTTATTATATTCCAGGTCATATCCCATAAAGCAGAGCACCAGATTTCACCTATATTATGAACTTCTGAACCGGCGGTGCTTGCATCCATGCTTTTATAAGTTAAGGTATCAATTTCCATGTTTGTTGTATATGGAACACGGCGGATTCCTGCGCCTGTAGCAGGTTGATTTTCCGCGTAAGTGCCAATAGGGCGAAGCTTGCTGCCATCGGTAATTTGGGTGTTTTGCCAATTGGTAGTTAACATCAATCCCACATAATCACTCCAGCCTTCTCCTGCCTGTTCAGCATTATTCAGGCAGCTTGAATTTGTTCTGCCTCCCGTTAAACGGTTAGATAACCCATGTCCGTATTCGTGTGTAATAATTCCGTTATCAATATCGCCATCGGCAAGTAGTCCCCCGACAAGGTTAATACTAACGTTGTTTGGTATCTCAGCGGCTATTTTTGCACCATCATTCCGGGAAACCATCACTCCGGAAATTGTTATTGCGTTGTCTGTACCTCCCATAGTAATAGGAGGTCCTGGCAGGTTGTTCGCCATAAGCACTCCGATTGCTCCTGCTTTTTGGGCAGCACGCATCTTTGTAGAAAATGGACAGGTTCCCCTGTCGATATAAGCAATTTTGCCGGCCACTGAATTTAATGGAGCTACCGAAGAATCACAGGCTTCATGCGTTGCACCCGCTGAAGATGCGTCATTGTAAAATACTACCTGGCCTGAAACCGGCCCTATTTTATACAACTTATTGTTAGTACTTAACCCCGACTCAACCGCTGCATATTTCATCGCTATAGAAGCAGGAGCAGTAATCATCACATCAGGAATTCCCGACCATAAATACATTTGCATTCTGCCACTTCCTCCATCAGATGGTGTACTGAAATTTGCATTATCAGTACCTCCGCCATCCTGTGCCTCTGCTCTAACGTAATCATTTCCTGTACCTCCTCTGCCCAAATTATCAGCCTGAAAATTTCCTGCACCTTCAGTAAAACCGTATTGATAAAAAACATCATGGACGATATTATTCCAGTAAAACAGGTTTACAACTCCAAAATTCCTGTTGGTAGAGTCAAAAGGCTGGATGGAAAAATTGGGGGATACATCGAAATTTACAGATGGAGGTTGTGTAATAGATGTTACAACCCGGCCAGCAGTATTTGTATTGGAACTATCTTCATAAGCATATACATTGTTTCCCCGTGTGATTGAATAGTTGGTAGTGCCATCAAAATGCCATCCGTACGTTGTTGCATTATTAGTAGCGCCGGCTTTTAGCCACGGATTATTATCGATGCTCACCGATCCGAAATTCCTGCTTTCCAAGGGATAAGGCACCACCCGGTAAGCTGCATTCTGAACATTAGGAGGAAGAAAAGAAAGTGATGATATACCATTGAATTTGCTACTTGCCGATCCAGGAAAATTAATCGGAGGTTTATTGATTACGATACGGTGATTCTTATTTTGATCTTTATTCCTTATATCCTCATCCGATTCAATAACTTTTTCATGAACAGTCCAGTTATCTTTATTGACTATTTTTCCTGTTATAGCATCCACACGCACATTCCACCAATCATTGGAATTTTCAACGTCGATGCTTACATTCCATGCCAGATGAACTTTGCCTGTATCATCCTGAGCCCATAATAATTCCGATTGAATATCCTGTTTTGCAATGCCGCTGGCGGCAAACATGATTTTCTTATCAATGTTAAAATTATTTTTTTTTATGGTTATGGATGATGCGGGCTTAAGTTTTAAATGAAGCGCCGCGTTTGATACAGCGTTAGCAGCCTCAATCGTAGGAATATCAGTTACGTTAAAGCTGGTTAAAGGATTTAAAAATTTGCCTGAAACGTACAGTAAATTGTCATTTTTGAAAGTAAGAGAGATTACAACATTAAAAACCTTAATGCTTTTATATGTTTGCTGGAGGTAAACATATTCAATACCGCTGCTGCCATCCTTGTAATTACTGTTTATAACGCAATCATCAGCTTCGTCTTTAGTAAGTCCGATAGCATTCAGATTTTTAGCAATCAGCGCTTTTATTTCTTTTGCTGAACGCTGACTAAATGCATTTGAGCTGATGCCAATACACAGAATGAAATGAAGTATCTGTAAATACTTAAAATTTGCTTGCATAACAGTTTAATAATTGGGATTAGCACAGAGTGGAATATTTCTCCGGAAGAATCAAATTACAATCAAAATTTTTAAATTAACATTTTATTAATTTAAATTCTAACACTATTCGAAAGCGGTTATAACGAATTGTAGATATTAATGAAAAAAGCCGGGTATTACCCGGCTTCCAAACACAATAAATATCGTTATTAACTTAGTTCCTGCTATTTAATTTTGCAAGCAATCTTAATATCTCCAGGTACAACCATACTATGGTTACAATAAGCCCGAAAGCACCGTACCATTCCATGTATTTAGGAGCACCAACCGATACACCTGTTTCAATCCTGTCAAAATCAAGAATAAGATTTAAAGCTGCTATGCAAACTACCACCAGAGAAAACCCGATTCCCAGCAGACTGCCTTCATGAAGGAAGCCAATATCCACATTAAAAAAACGCAATCCCAGGCTTATAAGATAAAAGATAGCAATACCTCCGGTTGCGATCATTATAACAGATTTAAATCTTTCCGTGGCCTTAATAACCTTAAACCTGTATAATAAGAACATTGCTATCACCGTACCGAATGTCAATGCTACCGCCTGCATCACAATACCAGGAGCAATTTTATCAAAGATATGATTATAAGTTACGGATATTCCACCTACAAACAACCCTTCCAGCAAAGCGTAAACCGGCGCTAGAAATGAAGACCAGACAGGTTTAAAAATAGT
>CAXSIE010000131.1:0-1340 GCA_964237295.1 uncultured Flavihumibacter sp.
ATCCGGTTACACCTGTTCTGGTTCCGGGTGTGTTGATGTTGTTGGGCACGCCTTTCACTCCGTAAACGGTTGTTGTATTGGTAGTATCGCCATGTACCCATATCCACTGGTCAGTTGAAGGATTGTATTTCCATAATACGTCTCCATAGAGCCAGAAGTTGCCGGATGCATCCGTCCACTCGGTCGAATTTGTTGCCCCGGGCTTATTGGCAGCGCCGGCAATGCCTTTTAAACCATATACCGCCCTGGTAACAGCCGTATCTCCGTTTACCCATGCCCATTGATTGACAGCAGGATTGTATTTCCATAATACATTCGAATACATCCAAAAATTTCCAAGGGCATCTGTCCAGCTTACAGCGTAATTGAACGCACCGGGTTTGTTACCGGGAGAAGCAATTCCCCTGGTACCATATACAGCCTTTTGTTTGGAAACACTATCACCGTTTATCCATGTCCATAATTTTGCTACAGGATCGTATTTCCAGAGATCGTTCAACTCGCCGGAAGTATTTTCAGCGGAGCCCGAGCCGCCAAAAAGCCAGAAATTGCCGGAGGTATCCTTCCAGTTTGCGGCGCCATAGCGGATTCCCGGCCGGTTAGCTGAATCAGCGACACCTTTGATATCGTACTCGGCAGACTTATAGTTTTTTTCGCCACCCATCCACGCCCACTGGTTGTTTTGCGCGAAGCTGGCAGATGTGCACATACATAAAATAAAAAACAGCAAATACTTTTTCATGGCAGGAGATTCAGGTTATAATACATGCAATCATAATCAGGCTTCAATAGGATGGAGAAAGCAGGTAATGAAATTATGCAATAAAAGTGGATTCTTTATATTTGGTCGATGGGATATCTGCTCTTGTTTTTCCGTATACTTTAACGAAGGATTACTTGCATGTTTTTATAAATTGAACTTGATAAGATTTCGGCTCAATTCTCATCATAATCCAAGAGTATAAGGTAATCGCCGAAATGTCAACGACTTTTACTGCATGTACAAATCAATAAACTCCTGTCGCTTGTTGCGGGCAATAGGAATTTGTCCGCCATTTGACATAACCAGGAAGCCCCCGTCACTACGTATATATTCTGTAATCTTTTTTATATTGATTAAATAATGCCGGTGAGTACGGAAAAAACCGGCATCTGCCAGTATATCTTCCACTTCACCCAATGGTTTACAAACCATAATGACCGGTTTGCCTTCTATAAAAAATTTGGTGTAAGTATTACACGCTTCGCAGTAGAGTATTTCATCTACTTTTTGAAAGAGATATCCTTTTGCGTTGGGCAAAACAATTCGTTCGGGCGGCTTAGCCATTTTAGTTGCTTGC
>CAXSIE010000131.1:1350-11431 GCA_964237295.1 uncultured Flavihumibacter sp.
GCATATTCTGTTCCAGTACTCTTATTTTCTCCTGGTAATACCTGCTTGTCTGACCCAATTTACCTATAGCGCTTTTTAACTCATTAATCATAATTGGCTTTAATAGGTAATCCATGGCACTGTACTTAAAGGCCTTTAAAGCATATTGATCGTAAGCGGTAGTAAAGACAAGGTGAAAATAAATATCATGTACTTGCTCCAGCAATTGAAAGCCATTGTACTTAGGCATTTCAATATCGAGAAAAACAATATCTGGCAGCAATGTTTTTATTAAAGTGATACCTTCTTCGCTGCTGATAGTACAACCACATAGTTTTACTTTCGGACAGTACTCCTTCAGCAATAACTGCAAAACATCAATAGAGTTTTGTTCATCGTCGATAATTACAGCATTATAGGTTTCTTTTTCCATGTATAGCATTTTGACTATTCTATTAAAAGAGGATACAAGTTAGAGAGCGATTAGATTAGTGGCTGCATGAGAACCGATTGTCTCGAAGCTTACACCTCTATACAAGTATTAGCAGTGTTACTTTCGTTCCCACCGGTTGCTGTGCTTCATCGTACAAATCTTCTACAGTTACTGTTGCCTTAATGCCATGCAGTTTGTTCACAATTTTAATTCGATCGCCGGTTATCTGCAATCCATATGACTTATGTGCGGTTGCTGACTTGCTTTTTATTTCCTGTGCCTTTGCCCGGCCAATCCCATTATCCTGTACCACTATTTTTATTGCATTTTCCTGCGGCTGTGTTAGCTGCACCAACAAGTTGCCTGGGCTGTCTCTCTGCATCAGCCCATGCCAGATTGCATTTTCCACATAAGGTTGAATAAGAAGTGGAGGGATGTTAAGGTACTGCGGATCAATGTTTTCCTCCGGTTCTATTGAAAAACTGAATTTATCACCAAAGCGTAACTTTTCCATTTCTATATAAATGCGCAAGGCTTCCAGATCGTTTTGCAACGGCACCTTGGCTGCTTTGCTGTTTTCCAGCGTCAGGCGGATAAGGCGTGAAAATTGTACCAGGTAATTGGAAGCGGCATTTTTTTCGTTGTTCAAAATATATTTGTTAATGCTATTAAGAACATTAAAAATAAAATGCGGGTTCATTTGCGACCGTAAAGCGGCCATTTGGGTTTCGGCTAATTGCTTTTCAAATTCAGTTTTTATCTGTTTTATTTCTGCTTCCCGCTGCTTTAAGTCAGCCTCCTGTTTTTCAGCCAGGTGTTTAACTCTTTCTTTCGTATGCTGCTGCCGGTAAAAAGCAAATACAACACCTGTAATAAATAAGGCTACTCCTGTTTTAAACCACCACGACTGATACCACGCTGGAACAATTGTCAGGGTAAGTAATCTTTTCGGCTCTCCCCAAAGATGATCATTGTTTGCTGCCTGAACGTAAAATTGATAAGTGCCCGGTAAAAGGGCTGTATAGTACGCAGTTGTCCGTCTTCCGGCTTCTATCCAGTCCTGATCAATTCCCTGCAGTTTGTACCGGTAGGTATTGTCTTCTTCATAGATATAACTGTTGCAGGTGTAGCTTAAGCTAAAAAAATTCTGATCATTTTTTAACCGGATATGCTTCTTAAACTCAATGGCTGTATCAAGTGGAAAGGGCTGACCGGCTAATAAAAAATCACTGACACATGGCACCGGTTTAAATTTATTTTGCGGTATAGTAGTGGGATCAATAATAACTCCATCGTACATTAGAAAGCGGCCGTCCGGCATGATTAATGGCTTGCGGTAAGCATCCCAGTAATAACCGTCTTTACTATCAAATAGTTTGTACGTTTTGTTTGCCGGATTAATACGTGCTACTCCCTGGGGTGTACCTACCCAAAGCAAATTAGTTTTATCCGCTATTATCCAGTCTCAATCAAGATAAGCAATTGGCGTGAAGGTGGCCCGGGTGCCGGGAATTGCTTTGGTTGCGCATACGCCTGATTGAGAAGCAATATAAAAGGTGTGATCCGACGTTTCGCAAACCCTGGGTGACTGAACACCAAGCAACGATGTGGTATCGCCTTCCACCGGCGAATAATGCTCAAAAATTTGCTTATCAGGATAAAAAATGTCTACTCCGCCTGCTGTACCGCACCAAAGTCGGTTGTAACTGTCCTTTGTCATACGCACCACGTGGTTATCCTGCGGAAAGTGCGGCGATAACCGGATAGAAGTTGTTTTATATATTTGCGCTTCTTTTAGCTTAAGATTTACTCTTACAAGCCCTGCCGCGGCGGTGGTACGGCGGCAGGTATACAGGATGCTATCGTTCCATAAAAAATTATTATAGGAATCAATGTATTTACCTGATAAGCCTGCTTCCGGGGCTATTTTAATCAGTATGTTTTGCAGGCTGCCCTTTTTCAAATTAAGCTTATAGAACAAGAAACCGCAAACATAAAATTCACCATGGCCGTCCGGAATAAATTGCCTTACCGTTGCATTGTTCGTAAATCCGTTTGCCTGAAAATCGCGGACTATGCGCCCCTTTCTAATTTCATAAATATCTGTTTTAAGATGGGCATCTTCCGTCTCCGGTCCATTGGCGCTTATAAGATAATGCTCAGGCTCCAGTTGATAAAGAGCCGTTATTACTTTTCCCTGTATCAGGGGCTTATTCCTTTTGTCTGCCGCTGAAAAAAGATTATGCATGATATTGCCTTTAAATACGCCGTCACTGGTGGCTATCCACCGGTTTCCGCAATGGTCAAGCAGTGTATAAGCGGTTTGTTTTCCAAAGTGGAAGGTTACCCCCATGCCATCTAAGAAGGTGTAGTTATAAGCTGTTCCTTTTTCATGATTAAAAATAAAACCGTTATGATAGGAGCTGAGCCATAATTCATCTTTATTAAGTTCATAAGTGGCCGCCACTACATTATCATTAACCATTCTTTTAGCTCCATCCCTGTAAAATGAATATTGCTGCCATTGACCGCTTTTTTTATGATAGCAAAAAAGACCAGTTCCCCAAGTACCACACCAGATGCGGTTGCTATCATCAATAAAAAGCGTAAAGCCTACTCCTTTCATTTTATCTGTATTGGCTCCGGTTTTGTGTTTTTTCACGCCATTTGTATCCGGTCGTCCGGCATAAGCGGCCGGTTCATGAAACATCCAGTAGCCGGTTTCAGGCTCAAAATGAAACAAGCCACTGAGTGTTTTAGTCGATCCGGCAGCCCACAATGTTCCCTCCTTATCGGTTTCTATCTTTGATATGCCCATCATTGTTTCATCTGTATAAGAGACACCCTTTTCATTCAATACATGTGGCTTTTGTACGTTGATCAAGCGGTGATGAACAGTATCAATCCGGAATATTCCTTCCCCGATGACAGAAGTATACAAAGCGCCATCCGCGGCTCGTCGTACAAAGCGGGTTTTGGCCGCAAAACGGGTGAAGCGGCCGTATAGCCGGTCCAGCTTTACAATACCATCGTTAGTGGTGATCCAGAGGACGGTTGGCGATTCTTCCCATATTTCCTCGATGCGATTACTGGAAAGGGAAGCCTTGTTTTTGGGATCAAGGCGATAGTGCTTAATAGAATTGCCGGTGTAGCTTATCAGTCCATTATTCTCTGTTCCAATCCATACTGTTTGGTCCTGGCTTTGGTACAGCACCTGCGTACCTTTGATAGGCAGGTTGTTTTCTTTTACTTCAATATAATTACCGGTTAGTTGTTCGTGCGGGTGAAAGTAAACTTTATGCAATTCAACTTCTTGTGCCCGAACGGGAGAACTGCATAACCATACAACTGCCAGCCTTACCAAAAATCGTAAAGTATCTTTTTTGTAAAGCGGAACTAAAGTGGAAACGGAGCAATTCACCTCTAAATTTAGCATTATAGGCTTACATATGAAAGAGGGATTTTGGGAACAGAAGCTTTGATTGAATGAGTGGCTCAGTTTTGTAAGTAAGCTGTTTCATTTTCTAAGAAGTGAACTGCTTTACTGCTTAAATACCATTACCTAAAAAAATCACATTTGTAAGTTGGTATACCTGCTTTTTACTATCGACTACTATTCATTCATTATATATACTTTACCATTCGCAAACCCAATCCCGCCATTTGGTATGTGACATCGTTAATAGCTTTATACTATAATAACTTTGTTATACATCCTCACATAACAATTCATAAAAGCAATGATAAGCAACCTAAAGCTACTGCTCATTAGTTTGACGTTTTGCTCTCTTTCATATGGGCAGAGCGACTTCTCTGGGACTACACGTAATAATGTTTATGTTGAAATTTTGGGTAATGGTGGATTATACTCTGTTAACTACGAAAGAATTGTTGTAGCGCATTTTGCGTTGCGTCTTGGATTTGGAGCATGGAAGGCAGCAGACTGGTTCAGTGACAGGAAAAGCGCTATCATTGCTGTTCCTGTGATGGGAAATCTACTGTTTGGAGAAAGAAAGAGTAAGTGGGAACTGGGCGCTGGCTTTTTGTTCGGTCACAGAAACCTTACCTCCATATCGGGAAACAGCAAAACCGGCTCGTCCATTTTTGACCTTACAGGTGTAATAGGATACCGGTATCAGCCTTCGTCAGGAGGATTTCTGTTTCGAATAGGATTAACCCCTTTTTACGCATTAAACAGTGAAGAGATTGCATACCCTGGTAAAGGATTGTTTTTATCAGGTGGAGTAAGCATTGGATATAACTTCTGAAAGAAAAATGACTGCTTACTGTAACATACCTAATAAAAAGGATTAAAAATTGTAATAGGTTGTTTGAGCATATTTATAACCCTTACTTCAAGGTTGTTAAAAATATTGGCAAGTGGTTAAGACTGTTACAGTTTTAATTAACCATTACTTTAAAGTAAAGCTTAAAATCTTCGTTATTTACAGCTTTCTTCAATTGTAACTTTCAATATTATATACGTATTTGAAGCCGAGTAAGAAGATCACAGGTGGCTTTATTAAAATTTTATATTAAATATATTATGCTAAATATATGGCAAGCATGTTGCAAAGTGTGTGGCCTGGCAGAATCAGTGGGCTTTAGTTCCGTCTGGATTATTAAAATCCTGGGTTACTGTTTCCGTGCTTTGTATGGTTGCCAGTGCAACAGTAGGTACTAAAAAGCGAACCTCAACATTGTTGTACTTTGTTGTTTCATACCTGAACCGGGTATCACCAAATATCTGAATGCCTTTCAGTATTTCAGTTCTGTTTTTCCAGTACATACCTACCGGGTTTATCATAACAGCCTTAGGGTCATATATATCGTACTTGCCCCTATAAGTGTAATCATGAACATTCCACGCGTCTTCCATTTTTTGGATAACTAACCGCACCTGTTTTTCATCATCTGTAATTTGGGCATAAGCACCACAATAGATCAATAGATGGAAGAGCGATAAAATTAAATATTTCATAAGCTATATGTTAAAAGTAGGGATTGATTGTTTTATTAGTAAAAAACATTTATTACTTAATTATGACCTTGATATGAATATGATAGTTTTCTTTGGCCTCTAAAGCTTTTGTAATTGCCCGAGGTCTATGGTAGAATTAGCATTGGCTCATGCATCATTTCATGAAGCTGAATATTTCTCTCATTTGCAGGAAAATGTTCAAAGCATGTATCCTGCAGTGTTAATGGGATATTACATTCCTCAGTATATTATTTCAACCTTGCTATTCATAAATGACTTCTACGAATTTATCAAAGCTTTTAACCGGAATACTGTATTACTTTGTGAGAGGTTAAGTTGACCTTGAAAATGGCTGAATTGATGTTGTAACTGAACAGTATTAACTTTTGGATAATAAAAACTTCCTAACTTAAATTATATAATTAGCGTTTTAATGTTTACTTTAATTTCTCTTTCTAACATCCATGTCCGATCATTCACTGTATATAATTAACCATTCACAGACCCGCCTGTGCTATTTACTAAGTTGTATAATTAAAAGATTAAAACTATAATAGGTTTGTTATGCATTTTACATGGTAATAATCAAAGTTGTCCGTAAACACGAAATTTTGAAAAACAACAGGTAAGTCGAAAATTGCATACATAGTAAATGATTTTATAATAGTATCTCAGATAATTGTTAGAATGATGTCCCTCTTTTTTAATATCACTCATAAAGTAACAACCAACGGTTGCCATTTCTATCATTTCAGCAATATTGTTTTCCCTATTATTGCTGATAACAAAAAGAAAAACACGGGTTCCGGTATATTTATTAACAGTTATTCTTCTTTGCCCGTTAATTACATTACTAAAGGGTAACATTGATGCGATACCAGGCTATTTAACCGAAATATCGTGCAACATCACCTCGGAAAAGAGTTCAATTAAATCCGATGAGGTTGACGACATAATAATGCTAATTAAATATAAAGTTTCAACATAGCCCTTCAGGCAAAAAGTACTTTTTGATTTACAGAATCCATATTAAAAATCAAACCGGTGAAAGTAAAACAATAAATAGGCTTATAAAATGAAATGTTATGCTGTGTGTATTGTGTTTGTACTACCAGTTTACCGAAGCAAACGTTTATTTGCACAAATTAAAAATCTGCAAAGCAAGGTTCCCAACAGCAGCGCCTTAACATGTTCGAATACTTTTTTGGAAAAAATTGAACTAAAACGTAATGTTATCCTTGAACCTTCTGGTGGAATCATTTGCATGTTCTTTACTGTTTGGTCACTATAAAGTTACATGCTCTATCTCTGCGGAAAGTTTTCTTGTTTGGCTAAAGTTCAGAGCAGGTGTGTCCATAAACAATAAAGCTTTGTGATTTCGTAAAACACTTGTAAACACCGGTGCGTAATACCCCCTTCCTACATGACCGGAATAAACATTTTGACTTTTGTAAAATCTTTTACGAATAAACATCTCTACCTTTAAAGCAGTTGAAAGCCATAACACATAACTTCCGATTCTTAGTGTGAGAACCCATTTTTTGAAAACAGCCAACTGCTTAAATTACAAGATATGGAATACGCCTTGCCACTTGACATGCTTTATAAATGGGAAACAACAACTCCCGATAAAGTTTACCTGCGACAACCAATAGATGAAATTTGGCACACGTGGACCTGGAAACAAGTAGGTGACGAAATAAGGAGGATGGCAGCAGTTCTGAAAGCAATGCAATTACCAGCTGAAAGTAAAATTGCTTTAATCTCAAAAAATTGTGCTCACTGGATAATTTGTGATCTCGCAATCATGATGGCTGGTCATGTATCCGTGCCGCTTTACCCAAACCTTACTGCTGATACTATGATGCAAACACTACAACATAGTGAAGCAAAGGTTTTATTTGTTGGGAAACTGGATGAATGGTCCTCGATGAAGCCTGGTGTTCCTCCGGGAGTGAAATGTATTTCCTTTTCCTTTACCGAACATGATGAATATGATAAATGGGAAGACTTAATCAAACAACATTCGCCCCTAAAAGAAAATATAAGCCGGGACGCTGAAGAATTAAGCACAATCGTTTATACGTCAGGCACAACAGGAATGCCAAAGGGTGTAATGCACCAATTCAAAAATCTCGCTTTTGTTGCCCAGAATGCCATCCCATACCTTGACTTTAAAAGCATAGACCGATTCTTTTCTTATTTACCCTTATCTCACATAGCCGAAAGACTGTTGGTTGAAACCATAAGTTTATATGTAGGAGGCGAAGTGTCGTTTGCAGAGTCATTGCAAAAGTTTGCAAAAAACCTTGCTGATGCAAAGCCAACAGTATTTCTTGGGGTACATAGAATATGGAGTAAGTTCCAACAAGGAATACTGGCGAAAATGCCGCAGAAGAAATTAGACACACTTTTTAAAATCCCTATTGTATCCACATTAGTGAAAAGAAAAATCCGAAAAGAGTTAGGACTTTCAAAGGCAAGAAATGTACTAACCGGAGCAGCACCAACTCCACCGGCATTGATTAAGTGGTTTGAAAGTATAGGCATTAAAATACAGGAAGCATACGCCATGACGGAAAATTGCTGCTATTCGCATGTGTCAAAACGAGATAAGATAAAGATTGGTTTTGTAGGTCAGCCTTTACCCAACTGTGAAGTGAAATTGGGCGATGAAAACGAGATATTGATAAAGCACAAGGCTTTGATGTTGGGCTACTACAAAGAACCTGAATTGACGAAACAAAACTTTACCTTAGACGGTTTTCTTAAAACCGGAGATGAGGGGTACATTGATGAAATTGGTTTTTTAAAAATAACAGGAAGGGTGAAAGATCTGTTTAAAACGATGAAAGGAAAATATGTTGCGCCATCGCCAATTGAAATGAAGATAGCAGATTATAGTGAGATTGAACAGGTAATTATAGTTGGTTTAGGATTGCCGCAGCCAATAGCTTTAGCTACATTATCGGAAAATGGAAGGTGTAAAACACAAGAGGAGTTAATGGCTGGGTTGAAAGCGTTATTGTCGAAAGTAAACACTTCGCTTGAAGCCCATGAACGATTAGATAAGTTTGTTGTAATAAATGATGAGTGGACAGCTGACAATGGATTGCTTACACCTACTTTGAAGATTAAGAGAAGGGAAATAGAAAAACATTATGCACACCATTACAATGAGTGGTGTCAGCAAAAAGAAGTTGTAGTATGGCAAAATAACCACACCACATACGCTTTATCTGTCTAACCATTAATTATTATACTTCACAAAGGATAAATAGGCAGGTAAACCAGTAGCTGATCATTTTCCGGTAACCCTGACCTATATTGGCAAAATCAAAAAATTTACATAAATGCTGGAAGCAAAAAGGAAAAATGCAGTTTATCCCATCATTACTCTGGCCACGATTGCTTTTGCATTGTATACACAGATCATCTGGGCGATGGTGGCCAGTAATACAACTGTACCACACAAAGATCCCATTCAATTATTTTTGAGCTATTTTCCTCCCTTTCTCAGGCGTATCGAAACGATTACTTACCTGACCCTTGCTTGTTCTGTTGCCTGCATTATTTTTTCTTCTGTCTGGATGAGGAGGAATCATGGCTTTGAAAAAGGGTTAACCATTGTTATTCTGATCTTTGGTATATTGATTACGCTGCTTACGTTGTTTCAATTGCTGTGATCGTTTTAAAAGGAGACAACAGGCTGCTCAAAAAAATTTATTGGTTTAGCATATATTCTTCATCCCTTATTTTAAAGCGGATGTTGCACGTTGGCGCTTCTTTAATCAGCAGGGTAAACAAATTTCAGTACAATACAGGCACTTTACCAGTTTACCTAAACGACCGTTTATTTGCTCAAGTATTCCAAATGCTCCTTTACGCTCAAAATATAGTATACTTAACTGTAAAATAAATCTTAGTGTAAAGTACTCATTAAAAGCATAGTTAAGTATATTTATGGTATAAAAGTAGGAGAAGAGCCCTATGATATGTGGTTATGCCAGAGTAAGCACTGAAGACCAGAAACTGAACCTGCAGATTGATGCCCTTAAGAAGGCTGGATGCAATAAAATATTCAAGGAAAAGATCTCCGCAGCCAAAGAACGCCCCGAACTTGATAAGATGATCGGTTTACTCGAAAAGGGGGATACTGTTGTAGTTTGGAAACTTGACCGGTTAGGCAGGAGCCTCCGGCACCTGATAGATCTGGTCAAAAGCTTCGAAGAAAAGAAAGTGAAGTTTATTTCCCTGCAGGACAACATCAACACCCAGACTGCTCAGGGTCGGTTCATCTTCAACCTCTTTGCATCATTAGCCGAGTTCGAGCGTAACGTTATCCGGGAACGCACCCATGCGGGCCTAAGTGCAGCAAGGGCAAGAGGCAGGAAAGGAGGTAGGCCAAAAGGATTAAGTCTGGAAGCACAGCTTAAAGCGCAGTATGCTAAAAAGCTCTATGACGATCGTTCCTTAAGCATAGACGACATCTGTAAAAAAGTTGGCGTAAGCCGAAGGACGCTTTACAACTACATTCACATGGAAGAACTACCAATTAATAAAAAGTAACTCGATGTCACCATGGCTATTAATTATGCTTTGTATCATCCCAAGTGGCCACTAATTACTCACCTTGTCCGTTTTAAGCGTGCGGAAGGCAAATGTGAGCGTTGCAGTTGCCAGCATGG
>CAXSIE010000132.1:0-6485 GCA_964237295.1 uncultured Flavihumibacter sp.
GATTGTGCGGGCTGTTCAAGATGATCATCTTTGTTCTGGATGTTATTTTCTGCCTTACTTCATCCCAGTCAATTTTATAATCCGGAAATGTGAGATTGATAAGAACAGGAATGGCTCCATTTATAATGATATTCGGAATGTAGCTATCATAAGCCGGTTCGAAAACAATTACTTCATCTCCAGGGTTCAAAACGGTAGTTAACGCAGTGTAGATGGCATAAGTACCTCCCGGAGTAACAGTGATCTGTGTATCCGGATTTATATCAGCGTTATACAACGATTTGTTTTTTGCTGCCAGTACTTCCCTTAAGGCAGGCAATCCATTCATATGAGTATACTGATTAAATCCGTCCTTCATGGCTTTATTAACCAGGTCAATCAGCGTTTCGCTCATTGGATAATCAGGAAAACCCTGGCCAAGATTAACCGAATGGTATTCAATTGCCAGGGAACTCATTACGGTGAAAATATTGGTGCCTACTTCCGGAAGCTTTGATTGTATATTCACTTTGGCGATTACTATTATAAGCGCTAAAGTTAAATATTATAGGTGAGTAATGACTCCTGCTATAATTAACCTTCATTTTACCACAATATTCAACACTTACAGAATTCAACAATTCATAAAGTGTGTAATATAGCCGTGGCTTCTATTTCAATCAAATATTCAGGACTGATAAGGGCGTTTACTTCAACCAATGTAGTGCAAGGCTTTATATCCTTGAAAACTTCACCATGCGCTTTACCAAATTCTTCCCAGCGTGAAATATCCGTAGCATATATCCTGGTTCTCACTACATCTTTTAATGTGGCCCCTGCTCTTTCCAATACTTTCTCAATTTTATGCAGAATGTATTTTGCCTGTTCATATGGATTATCTTTTCCTACCAACTGGTTATTTTCATCTACTGCAACTGTTCCGGTGACTTCTACCACATTTCCGATTTTAACAGCACGGCTATAGCCAATAATTTCTTCCCACTGGGCGCCCGAAGCATAATTAACTCGTTGCATATTGTATGATTTATTAACTGAGATGAATGCATAACTGAACCGAGATGAATACTTTCAGCTGCCAGCCTTCAGTTTTTGCCCGCCATAGCTGAGGCTGGTCAGCTATCAGAAGATCGGTGTATAACATGTTCCTGCTAATAGCAATCTATGCAGAATTTAAGCGTAACATTAAATAAACTTTTCTCCTTTGTTTCTTTTAACTTCCGCTACGTATTCTTTTATTTCCTGCTCTTTATCTTTTTTACAAATCATAAGTACATCTGGTGTATCTACAATGATATAATTATCCATTCCCTGTAATAATAATAACTTTTCTTTCGGAGCATGAACCATACAATTGGTAGCATCAATGGAAATTACATTATCACTGGCAATAGCATTTCCTGAATCATCCTTTCCTAAGTTTTCATACGCGCTGTTCCAGGTACCCAGGTCGCTCCACCCGAAAGAGGAGGGAATTACATAAACATTATCTGCTTTTTCCATAATACCGAAGTCAATTGAAATATTAGTACAAAGCGGATAGATTTCATTCAATGATTTTTCTTCATCGGGTGTATTAAACTTCTCTTTTTCTGCATAGAACACTTCATACATTTCCGGCAGGTATTTTTCAAATGCAGTGATGATCGTGTTAACCTGCCACACAAAGATACCTGCATTCCATAAAAAATCTCCGCTGGCTACAAATGTTTTTGCCAACTCAAGGTTAGGCTTTTCAGTGAACGTTTTTACTTTATAAACACTATCTGTAATAGCATGCTGTTCGTATTGAATATAACCATAACCCGTGTTAGGATGGCTGGGTTTTATACCAAGGGTTATAAATGCATTGTGCTTATTTACAAAGGCCAGGGCCTCCAGGCAAACCTTATGAAATGCTGTATTGTCAAGTATAATGTGATCTGCAGGAGCAACAATCAATGATGCCTGCGGATCTTTCTCAAGCAGCTTGAAAGAAATATAGGCAATGCAGGGCGCAGTATTTTTGCGGGATGGCTCCCCAAGAATATTTTCAACAGGTATTTCAGGTAATTGCGCTTCTACTATGGAAGCATACTCGTGCGAAGTAACTACATAAATATTCTGTTTGGGTATAAAAGAGGCGAACCTATCGAATGTCCATTGAATTAATGTTTTGCCGGTATTTAGGATATCCAGGAACTGTTTCGGGTATCCGGTGCGGCTCATTGGCCAGAAACGACTTCCAATACCGCCGGCCATTATAACTACGTAATTATGCTTATTCATATTATATTGTGATTTTCGTCGTAATAACGAGTAAAGTTTAAATATTATATACTTCTTGAAAATATACAATCAGCCTATGCCCGTAATAAGAACCATTGAAGTTATCAAATCAAACCCTCTTTAATTAAATCATGTAAATGAACTATTCCCAAGTACCTTCCTTCACTTGTTACAGCCAATTGGGTAATTTCATGTTTGCGTAATGCATCAAGAGCCTGAACCGCCATCTCATTAGGCGCTATAGTTTTAGGGTTTACTGTCATAATATCTTTTGCAGTCATTTTATCCAAGGAAACGTCCTTTTCAAGCATTCTGCGAAGATCACCATCTGTTATGATACCCAGTATCTGATCTGCTTCATCAACCACTGCGGTAACACCCAGTCTTTTTCGTGTCATTTCAACAATTACTTCTTTAAGACTCTGATGTAAAAACACTTTAGGCTTTTCACTTTCAACATATAAGTCCTGTACCCTTAGGTATAATTTCTTACCGAGTATGCCACCCGGATGAAACCTGGCAAAATCTTCACCTGTAAATTCATTTTGTTCCATTAAACAAACAGCAAGCGCATCTCCCATAACAAGCTGGGCTGTAGTACTGCTGGTAGGTGCCAGATTATTTGGACAGGCTTCTTTTGAAACGAAAGTGTTTAATACAATATCTGCCTGCCTGCCAAGAAAAGATTCCGTATTCCCTACCATAGCAATTACAATGTTTCCAAAACTTTTTATCAATGTTACCAATACCTTTATTTCAGCACTATCACCGCTTTTACTAATGATCATCACAATATCCTGCTCTTGAACCATTCCCAGATCTCCATGTATGGCGTCTGCCGCATGCATAAACAATCCCGGAGTTCCGGTTGAATTTAAAGTGGCAACAATTTTCTGGGCAATTATAGCACTTTTGCCTATACCACTAACCACTAATCTACCTTTACATGTATGAACTACCTGAACAGCCTTTACAAAATCTTCATTTATATATTGCTGCAACCCCGCTACTGCTTCTGCTTCCAGTAGTATTGTTCGGTTTGCAGTCTTCACAATGCTTTCTCTATCCATGTACGAACAACAAAATTAAATTTTTAAAGGTAGCCTCCAAATTCGATATATTTTAAATTAACGGAAAGGGGGTGTTTAACAATTGAGAAGATTTTAAAAGGGTAACTTTTCCTATCTTCGCAATCTTTAAAAATCCCCGAAGTTCCGGGCTGCTTAAATATCTGTTGTGACAATCTGCCAGCAACCGGGCGATTTTAAGTAATTATCGGAAACTGCTATGGTGTAAACCTTTATTCTGCGGGTAATATCATCCGAAAATTTTATGCGTGTCGTAAAATTGATATATTAACATCTATGAAATCATTTTTATAATATTAATCCGTTACTTATCAAAGCATTAATGCAATATTTTGTGTGCAGGAAAATTAAAGAATATGGCTATCTCAACTTCTAGAAAAATTACTTCAAAGAAATCTACTGACAAATTTAAAGTTTCCATTAAAGGTCAGATCAATTTAAACGAAAAACTGCTTGAATATTTTGGCTTCGATACTTTTAAAGATGAACAGGAAGCTATAATTAACTCTCTTTTATCAGGCAGGGATACTTTTGTTATTATGCCTACCGGCGGCGGTAAAAGCTTATGTTATCAGCTTCCCGCTTTATTAAGCGATGGTGTGGCTATTATAGTTTCTCCCTTAATAGCTTTAATGAAAAATCAGGTTGACCTGGTAAGAAGCTATAGCAGTAATGATGACATAGCTCATTTTCTGAATTCCACGCTTACAAAGAAGGAAATTACACAGGTAAAGGAAGATTTGCAGAATGGTAAAACAAAAATGTTATACGTTGCCCCCGAAACTCTGACTAAACAGGAAAACCTTGATTTTTTCAGTGATCTTAAAATATCTTTTTTTGCTGTGGATGAGGCGCATTGTATTTCGGAATGGGGCCATGATTTCCGTCCTGAATACCGGCGTTTACGGGAAATGATGGAAATCATTAACGACAAGATCCCCGTTATCGCTTTAACAGCCACGGCAACACCGAAAGTACAGAGTGATATCGTTAAAAATTTAAAACTACGCGGCGCCAACATTTTTATCTCTTCCTTCAACCGGCCAAATTTGTATTATGAGGTGCTGCCAAAGATTAATAAAGAAGAAACTATAAAAAGTATTGTTCGCTTTATTGTTCAGAATAAAGGTAAGAGTGGAATCATCTATACCTTGAACCGGAAGACAACCGAAGAACTGGCTGATATGCTCATGGCAAACAACATCAAAGCTGTAGCTTACCATGCAGGCCTCGATAGTAAATTAAGGGCTCACCGGCAGGATCTTTTTTTAAACGAAGATGTGCAGGTGATCGTTGCCACCATCGCCTTTGGAATGGGCATCGATAAACCGGATGTTCGTTTCGTGATACATTATAATATTCCTAAAAGTATTGAAAACTACTACCAGGAAACCGGTCGTGGTGGAAGAGACGGACTTGAAGGAAAATGTATTTTATATTATTCCCATAAAGATGTTTCTAAGCTGGAACACTTGATGCGCGACAAACCACTGAGCGAAAGGGAAGTAGGCGCCCAGCTTATCAATGAAACTGTTGCCTATGCCGAAAGCGGCGTATGCAGAAGGAAAATGTTGATAAGCTATTTTGGTGAAGATTATACCGACGAAAATTGTGGTAGCTGCGATAATTGTCTGCATCCGAAAGAAAGAATTGAAGCAAAAGAAAATGCTGTAAAAGCCTTAAAAGTTGTAAGGGCACTCGATGAACGTTTTCCGACAGATTATGCGGTTTATATTCTTATGGGTAAACTTACCACACAGGTGCAAATGTACCGGCATGACAAAATATCCGAATTTGGAATCGGTAAAAATGAAGCCGAACACTATTGGAATTCGCTCATCCGTCAACTATTGCTGGAAGGAATATTACAGAAAGATATAGAAGAATACGGTGTGCTGAAGATTTCTGCTAAAGGTGAAAAGTTCCTGAAAAAGCCAACTTCTTTTAAAATTGCCATGAACAATTTATTTGAAGAAGCCAATGCGGATGATGACGAAGGAGGTGAAGCATCATTTGGTGGTGTAGCCGCTCTGGATGAAAAACTGCTTGAAATGCTCAAGGACCTGCGGCAGCAAGAAGCGAAGAAAAAAAGCCTGCCACCCTTTGTTATTTTCCTTGAAACTACCCTTCAGGATATGGCAACACTCTACCCAACAACAACACTGGAACTGGAGAAATGTCAGGGTGTAAGTAAAGGAAAAGCACTTCGTTATGGAAAACCTTTCGTAGAACTGATCGCTGCCTATGTTGCCGAAAATGATATTGTTAGACCGGACGACTTTGTTATGAAAAGTGTGGTGAACAAAAGCGGATTAAAGGTTTATATCATTCAGCAAACCGATAAAAAAATTGCTCTCGAAACAATTGCCAAAAATAAAGACATGCGTATCGATGGCTTATTGGAAGAAATAGAGACTATTGTGGGAAGCGGTACCAAACTTAATCTTGACTATGCCATTGATGAAATGGTGGATGAAGAAGACCAGAATGAAATTCTGGATTATTTTAAAAGTTGCGAAACCAGCAGCCTGCAAACAGCATTACAGGAATTAAGCGACAGTAATTATACCTGGGAACAGTTAAAGATTATGCGAATTAAGTTTTTGTGTGAATACGGTATTTGATGAGCAGTAGAATAATATTTCTGAAATTATTCATAATCTCTTATTTTTGCTCCCCGGACAAATAAATATTATTTGTAAAGGATGGTGCGGTAGCTCAGTCGGTAGAGCAAAGGACTGAAAATCCTTGTGTCGGCGGTTCGATCCCGCCTCACACCACACTCAAAATGAAGCAGTTACGACGAAATGTTGTAGCTGCTTTTTTATTAGGTACAACAATTCTACAACAATTAGATTTTGTTGTAGAACCAATGACTAACATGATGGAAGCGCTGCTTAGGGGATTTGCAAACCAGGCATTTTATTATTCCTGGCACGTGAGCATTTTCTTCGCAGTTATATTGAAGTAAAAAAACGAACCTGGATGTCACGCTTTGTAGACGACAGAAAGCAAGCAGGGATAAACGCTGTAAATACGTGGGTATTAAAGTCGGTATTAGATGAAGACCGATCATACCGAAGTATCGATACCTACGATGATGATTTAGCCTCACAATATGTTTACGATAGT
>CAXSIE010000132.1:6495-11415 GCA_964237295.1 uncultured Flavihumibacter sp.
TATTTACGAATAGTAACGTAGCTAACCACAAACAACTAAATAAAAACGATCGAGTTATTTTTATAAACAAAGTAAGAATACTCGGCTTCGCTGTGATCCAAAGGATAAGTCAATCACTGTCGACCAAAAACATAAACTTTTGTCCATTTATACAAGCCATCAATTAACTCATTGATTTTATACCTGTTTAATTAAATAAATAAGTTTGGATCTATTCCAGGATAAATGAACAGGATCCTTTCTCCGGATGAACACAGTAAATGAAATAGCGCCCCAGGGGCTTTAAGCCAACCTTTGCCGGTGCCAATTCCGGGATGATGTGAAGTAGCCAAATGTTATAAAAGAGTTTGAGTTAAATAGATTCAGTTAATTAATTCTGGCTTATTTTAGCTTCCTAGTAAGCCTATTTCGAGTCTTCCAATGCGAAAAAGAAGTCTTTGCGTGATCATCTTTGAAACCAAGTTTTGACCATATTACTTTGTCGGGTATATGTTTGATTTTTTGTTCTTCATAAATTTCGAGTCTTACATTATTAAGGAGCAAAAGGTAATTTGTATTGTGAGTTTTTAATTGTTTTCTTAAGGTACTTACCTTCATTCCAACCTCGTCAGCTAAAAAATTAACATCAACTTTTTTAGCTTGATCTTTAAGAAGCGCTTTTTTTAATAGTATTTGACATTTGTCTGGCATACTCAACTCAATATCATTACCTTTGATTTGATCTTCCAATAGTTCTTCAACTTGTCTACTTATATTAGGATTTTCGAAATAGGGATTCAAAGCGCGTATATCTTTAATTTCAAATACTACAGCATTTTTTTTCTTATTAAATGAAACCGGGCATTCGTAATCATTAAACTTGAAAGCCGCCTGATAATGTGCTCTTAAATCGGTTAATTGAGAGTATTGTTTGCTTTTTTCAGAATATGAAACTTCAATTCTTTTGGCGTTCAATTTCTGACCAGATATTTGTCTTGCAATAACAAAAACCATCATTATATTCATTTCTATAGCGCCTCTCCATTAGCATAATTCCACACAATCACGTTACCCATAAATGCAGAAAACTTGCATAAACTCAAAGCCGCGTCTTCGTAAGTGCGGTATGCGGTTATAAGATTTATTAGGATGGTTCCTCCTACCATGAGATTGTTACCTCTTGCAACTTCTAATCCTATGTAATCGTTTTTTTCTAGTCCAAACTCCCAAAGTCTGATACCATACTCGGCGTTTATATATCCGCTATTGTTATGCAAATCGATCTCTTTTAATCCAATCGACTTTAATATATCATTTTCTGGAAGCTGGCAAAATTTGCTAACACCAAGCAATAAGTTTTTGAAATTGAAGATTTGGAGTTTTCCTTGAGTCATCTTTTGAGGATTTGATTTAATCTAAGCAACTTTCTGCAAAGCTGTAAGCACTTTTTCGAATGTGTTTCAAATCAAATAGTCGTAACAAGTATTGTAAATTTAATTAACGGGCAAAGACTTAAACACCGTGTTTTTTATTTTATGAACATTGCGGTTAAAAGCACTGCCGTTACTTATTATTCAACTTTTGAAAAAAACATTTGCTCATGAAACGGTTTATCTTAACTACGCTTATTATGTTACAGATCGGACTTTCCTTTAGTGCGATATCTAAAAAAGATCGGCTAACTACGATTAATGGTTCTTTGTATTCATTCAGCCTGCATAAATCGGCACCTCAAACTCGATGTACAGCCGCCGGATGTCTCTACTTTTTGCAAATTGTTCCGAGCAATCATGTACACTGGTTTCATTGTATGGGACCTACCTGTATTTACTTCTTGCAATATGTGCCACAGCCTCACAAGCATGTATATCGTAAATAGTTTGTTCGGCGTATAATGAAACTCCTCGGCCCTTCAAAGTCAGAAGGGCCTTTTTTTTAGAATCTAATGTTTATGTCTTGTAAGTGGCCTAACATATAACTTACCTTATTTTTTTCTTTCACTTCCAACTTGCAAAAGAATTGTAAGCTGCAAACTAATTTAACTCTTATTCCCGATATGCGCAATTAATACGAAATTCAGCAAACAAGTGCAGCACATTGGATGCTACAGTTTTTTACTCATTCTAAAACAAGTAGAGCAGCTAGGGCAACAAAGGTAGGTGGCAAAGATGCATACAAGAAGGTGTATGTCTTCAATACAATAGATGAATGTGCTCCACATACTGGGCTATAGTTACCCAGGAAAGCTGTTGTATGCCCATAAAAGAGACATCTTCAGAATTTTTAAAGTATTCGTAAGCAATTTTAGACCTTAATGCCTTCTGCATAATTTTCAGTAAGGCATTACTCATTCCACTTTCTGCCAGCAATAAATACTGGTAGTAAGGCTCGTTGATATTTTGTGCAAGATTTGAGCCCTGCTGAAAGCAACTCAATGCTTTTGGAAACTCATTCAAGTCAAAATATATCAAGCCCAAAGCTTCATAAACTTTAATGGTACCACGGGCCAACTTTGTTTTTTAGCTAAGTCTAATGCTTGATTGCCATAATAGAGCGCCTTTTTTTATCAGAACTTCTATATGACCCGGTTATCTGAATCAGTAGGTTTATTTTGATGGTATCGTCTTTGGCTATCTCTGCTTGTTTGACGAGTTGGTCCATACTTGCTTTTATCTGGCTTTTCGCCCAGATTTTTTTAAAGGGCAATATAAATAGACAGAAACTCAATAAGCATCTGATAAACAGTTTTTGTTGGTTTCGAAGAAACATTTGGTTAAGCAGGGTTTTTTAATTTGTACTTAAGATATGCATTATCGTATTAAAAAGGCTATATCAGTCACTATTATTGTGCTTATGACAATAACATATTCAATGTGCATTTTAGAAGATACGAGAAAGGACAGGATCTTTGATTCAGCAGTTTAATCAATGTCGTTAATACCTTTGAAATCTCTTTAGCTTAGTTTTTTAGTGAAGCGTTTATAAACAAATACTTCTATTGTGTTTTTTGGTTTCCACTTGGGAAATGATTGCCACAAATGGTTGCAGGCAACGTCAGTCTATGAAAAAACTATTCTATGTAACAATATCCTGTTATTATCTCCACAGTTACACAAGTTAAATACATTACGTTGCCAGCCCTTATATATATTGAAAGGCATCATATTATATACGCCTAATAAAAACCACACCAGAAATACTGATAATTATTCAGGGTAAGCAGTGTGTTTACTGAAAGCAACAAGATCGTGTATCATTCAATCTGACTTTATCATTTCAACTTCACCATTCAACTGCAATTTCTTCATATTCTCTAAAAGAATGGTAGTGGTGTCATTCAGATCGTCAAACTGTATAATAATTATCTCATCCGTCACTTTTAAAATTGTCGCAGGGTAACCTTCCCACTGACCTTTTAATGCTATTCTTTGTCCGGGCTCATAATGAAAAAACATATAGACTTTTGGATATCTATTAAAAAGTTATGCCTTTGAGACCTTGGCCTCCTGTTAACGCTTTTTCAATAGTGCCGGAGGCGCACAACAATGTGAATTTATTATTTTTCAACTAAGTAATATCACTGACATCAGGAAAGAATCAATTACTTAACAGGTCTTATCAGTAATTTATGAAATAAGTTTTCTTAATGTACGTTGTACATCCATCAATATAATTATTGCCGTAATAATTTTAATTAAAATCCTCCAATCTTAAATGGCCCTTATGAAACTATTAGTTTTATTACTGTTAATCTTTACAACAAGTTGCAGCATATCAAAGAACTCATTTGAACCCATCCAGGTAAACAGATCGGTATTGACCTTGGATCATATTGAAACAAAATACAGGCGTTCTTCGCCGGTGTGTTTTATTATCTGGGTAGATTACAGAGGTATGGAATACCGTGAAGAAATGGAACACGTGGAAGATACCACTTATATGCGCAAAGGGCTGATGTTTGCGCAATTGCTGAAGAAATAAATTGTATCTGACTTATTAATGAAACGATAATTTTATTGAAAGCAAGTTATAAAGCATTATACTTACCAAACCTCATTATCATTACTGGCCTTTTCCATCAAGTATCACAGGTGTGTTTCCTTTTCCCATAATGATCACTTTTGCATTAGGAGATTTTGCTATTTCCAACTGCGCTTGTATGCTTTCATATTGTAATTGCTTATCAGTTAAGCTTTCGCTGATTATGCGCTGGTAATCAGAAATACCTTGTGCCTGTATACGCTTGCGCTCCGCCTCCTGCCTTTCTTTCTGAAGAACAAACTGCATTTTTTGAGCATCCTGCTCAGCATTTATTTTTTGTTCAATAGTTGCACGAACAGTTTGTGGCAGTGTGATATTGCGAACCAGGAGATTCTCCAGCAGCATCCCCCGCTTTTGAAAATCAGCTTCTATATTTTTAAATATCCGCTGCTGAAATTCATCACGCTTGGTTGAATACAGTGAAACCGCATCATAATAAACAGCATTATCACGAATTCTTGTACGGGTAATAGGACGAACGATTTTGTTTTCGTAATCTGAGCCTGTTTCCTGTAACAATTTAGGTGCATCATCAGTGATAAGCCGGTATAATACAGAAAGATCAATCGTTACTTCCAGTCCATCGGCTGTTAATACCTTAATAGCGTCATCTCCTGCTTTAACTCCCTCATCGTGCACACCGCTCATTGTATAATTCTGCGTTTTAACATCCAGCGTTTCTATTTGTAGTAACGGATTGATGAAATGCAGGCCACTTCTCAATACATCCTTTTGAACCTTACCGAATAATTTTTTCACGCCGATCTCACCTGCATCTATCTGTACAACACAGGAAATCAAGATTCCTATCAACATAATCAACGCACCAATGCCACGAATAGGGCCGCTCAAACGCTTAAACCTTTCGTCGGTTTTAGACACAGCTCCCGCTGCAAGAAA
>CAXSIE010000133.1:0-1218 GCA_964237295.1 uncultured Flavihumibacter sp.
TATATGTAAAAATTGATTATCCGAGTGCGGCAGAGGAGATTGCTATCCTGGCCAATACTACAGGGTCTAAGAAAGTTACGGTTAACCCGGTTTTAAATGCCGATGAAATTCAAGCGCTGCAAGGTTTTGTACGCCAGGTAACTATTAGCGAAGATCTGGTGCAATACGTTAGCCAGATTATCAGGGCAACAAGACCGGATATCTCCCCTGTTGCGTATGTAAAAGAATGGGTCCGCTGGGGGGCCGGGCCCCGCGCAGGACAAGCGCTTATCCTCACTGCAAAAGCCCGTGCATTACTGAGAGGTAGATATGCGGTAATTATGGAAGACATTCATGCCATGATAAAGCCGGTTTTAAGGCATAGAATATTAATGAACTTTAAAGCTGAAGCGGAAGACGTTAGTTCCGATAATGTGACGGAAGAACTGGTCAAAGTTATTGTTCGTCCTAAAAGTGTATTAAGTAATATAATATGAGCAAGCTTCCTGCTAATGTGTTCCCTAACGGCTGACAATTGATAACAATTAACAACTTCAAACGAACGTAATAAACCAGGAACCCGACTTTGTTTCACTTACTACAGTCCATATGGATGTTTGGAACTGCCGGAATAATCATCCCGGTTATCATTCATTTCTGGAACCGGAAGCAAGGCAAAACATTAAAGGTCGGCAGTATCTTGTTACTTACACAAAACGCTAAACAGCAGGCAAAAAGTTTGCAATTACAGGAATGGCCGCTTTTACTGCTTCGATGTTTTTTAATTATACTGATTGCATTGTTACTTTCCCATCCTGTATGGGAATCGCAGCTTAATTCCACAAACCGGCAAGGCTGGATACTGATGGAGAAACAAGGCTTACAACAAACCTACATGCAGTTTAAACCTGTTATAGATTCTTTAAGAATGCAGCATTACGAATTCCATTATTTTGAAGATGGCTTCAAAAAAGACAATCTGGAAAGCATTTTAAAAAATAACAAAGATGCTCTTATTCAAAATAATTTCTCTTACTGGTCATTATTGTCATCCCTGGATCAACAGATTACTGCAGCGCTTCCTGTTTATTTATTCACAGCCAACAGTTTAAAACGTTTTACCGGCAACCGGCCGCAGGTAGCCATGAATTTATACTGGTATACTTATACACCGAAGGATTCAGTTTCAGCATGGCTGGCAAAAGCTTATATAACAACGGCAGACAGCATTCGTCTGGT
>CAXSIE010000133.1:1228-7794 GCA_964237295.1 uncultured Flavihumibacter sp.
AACCAGCCATCCTTCAGGTACTTCCTACCTGTATGAAAATGCGCCGGTAGTTACTCAGAAAACCGGTGCATACAATATACAAACAGGTAATAATAACATATCGGTTTCTTATCAGAACAAGCAACAGGTTACGGTGGATACGGCTACTCTTACAATCACCCTTTTTACGGATAAATATGGTTATGACGTAGCTTATTTAAAGGCGGCATTTGAAGCTATACGGCAATACAGCAAGAGAAAAATAAAATTATCGCTCGTAAATAATTCCGCTGACATTGCGCATCAGCAGGACTGGTTGTTCTGGTTATCGGATCAACCTGTTTCGGCTGTTAACGGGAAAAATATTTTTATGTATGAAAAGGGAAAAGCTGAAGAGGTGGGCTCTTCCATTCAAACAGGTAACAATGGAGCCGAGGAACATGTAGCGCTGTTCAAACGAATGGCTTACGAGCCGGATTCATCCAGGCTGTTGAAAACAATATGGCAGGATGGTTTCGGAAACCCGTTACTGGAACTGGAAAAAAGCAAGACGCCTGTTTATCATTTCTTCAGTCGTTTTGATCCTTCATGGAATGAATTGCCCTGGAGCAATGCTTTTCCGCGAATGATTTTTAATCTGATCTGGAACACACAAAATAATATTTCCGTTTCCGATAACAGGATAATGGATGATCAACAGCTTCAACCAATTTTTACATCAGAAAGTAAAACAGTGGTGAAGGAAAAATTTGTGGCAACCCATGATCTTTCAGAAATACTCCGGATAGCAGCTTTTATAGTGTTTTTTATGGAACGGTATCTTTCATTCAGAACAAAAAGAGAAAAAATAAATGCCTGAATCAGGAGCCATACAAGTTATCAGGTCGATTCAAAAAAAATGGACGATTAGCAGCATGCTGTCTTATTATATTGGATTGTTTGCCTTTTCGCTGGTATCGACTATAGTTTTAATGAAAGTTATGGGACTACCCTGGTGGTGGATTATTCTTGCGTTAACGTTATCATGGGTGATCATCATCCTTAATGCTGATTCCGGTAAGGTCAGTGAAACGGAAGTGACAAAGTTTTTAAACCAGCAATTTCCTCAACTGGAGGAAAGCAGCGGATTGCTGTTAAAACCCTATGATTCACTTAACCTGCTGGAAAAAATGCAGGTAAAAAAAGTAGCGCAAGCCATCACTCAATTACCGGCACCCGTATCTTTTAATAAAAAATTAGAACAGCCTGTTTTATTATTACTGGGAGGTATAGTTCTAAGTATCTTTTTACTTTTCTTTCCCCTGCAACCCCGTTCTCTTGGAATACAGGAAAACGCCACTAACTTGATAGCCGGCGTGAAACATGAAACGATCCTTCCTGACATTTCTTCCGTGCAGGTAATTATCAAACCTCCTGTTTATACCGGGATTACCACAAGAACCCAGGCGCTCTTTAATATCAAAGCGGAAGAAGGCGCTGCTATTAACTGGCGTATAAAAACTACCGTACCCGCTGATACGATGCAATTGATCATAAATGGTTCAGCCATCGTTCCCCTTCATTTCATAAACGACGATCATACCTTATGGAGCGCTGAAAAAAACTTCCGGTCATCCGGCTTTTACCAGGTTAAAATGGGTAACAGGCTTTCTGAACTATATTCTATTGATCTGATAAAAGATGCTCCACCGGTTGTAATTATTCAAAAACCGGCATCATATACTATAATAGATTACGGCCAGCCCCAACAACTGGCCATGACTGTTTCTGTTGAAGACGATTATGGAATCAAAGAAGCCGTTATTTCGGCCACCACCACCACCGGTAGCGGTGAAGCTGTTAAGTTTAAAGAACAGCAATTATCTTTTACGGACTTTAGTGCCGGAGGCCGGAAATATAATTTACATAAGGTGTTGGACTTACCTGCTCTCGGAGTAAAACCAGGTGACGAGCTTTATTTTTATGTAAGATCGGTAGACAATCATAACCAGGAAAGCCGCTCCGATGTATACATGGTATCTATTCCTGATACAGCCCAGTTAATGAGTCTGGAAGGATTGGCAAGCGGCGTGAATATCAAACCTGAATACTTCCGGAGCGAACGGCAAATTATTATTGAAACCGAGCAATTGCTTAAAGATCAAAAAACTTTAACGGCTGAAGCGTTTAAAAACAAGAGCAACGACCTGGGTATCGATCAAAAATTATTAAGGCTGCGTTACAGTAAATTTTTAGGTGGTGAATCTGAAGGAGCCGAAGGAGAAGACCATGACCATGACGGAGATCATGACCACGAACCAGCAAATAATGTCGCCGACTTTGGAAATGCTGAAAAAATAATGGATGAAGTTTCTCATAAGCATGACAATGCGGAAGATGCCAGTTTTTTTGATGCGCAAACAAAAAAACAATTAATGGCAACGCTGGATGAAATGTGGAATGCGGAATTGAAATTACGCATCCTCAAACCACAGGAAGCATTACCCTTCGAATATAAAGCCCTGCGATTGCTTAAAGACCTTCAGGAAAAAGGAAGAAGTTACGTAGCCAAAGCCAGCTTTAAAACTACCCCGTTGAAACCGGAAAAACGGTTATCCGGCGACTTAAGTAAAATTGAAGAACCGGTAACCAAAACTGATTTTAAAAAGAAGGAAAACCCGGAAGTAACAATTAGGATGGCTTTGGGAATTCTGGAAAATTTAAAGGCCGGAACAGGCATGGATAAAACTACTCTTGAAATAGTACGACAGGCTGGTGGTCAGTTAAGCAGAAGCGCTGCTGCCGAACCTTCCGTTTATTTGTTATCAGTAGGAGCCATGAACCGTGTTTTGGAAGCATCCGGAAATGCAGCAGCCTGTTCTGTAAGTGATGTAACGGCAGCTCAAAAGGGATTGCAAAGATTGTTAAGTTCATCGGCAGCCTTACCCGGATCAGATAAAAAAAATCCTGATCAGAATTTATCACAGCAGTATTTTAAAAATTTACAACAAGGGAACCGTTAGCATGACTACCTGGAATTATATAATGATCATCTTATGCTTATTGCTCCTGGCTTTTACCTGCCTGAAGGAATGGCAACGGTTGAACAGGTCCAGGCTCGTTTTTCGGTTATTGGCATCTTTCTTTGCAGTGGCGTCTTTTGCCTGCATGGCATTACCGCTTACAAGAAAAATAACAGCAGTAAACGTACAACAAAAGCAGGTTGTTCTGTTAACGGAAGGATTTAATAAAGACAGTGTCAACAGCTTCCTGCATAAGCATAATAACATTCCGCTGTATGCCATAGATAAAGATGTAATTACCGTATCTGAAAATTACAACATACAATATTTAAGTCTTGCTGATCTGGCTTCGTTAAAAAAGAAAGTTGCATCCATTCATGTTTTTGGTTATGGTCTGGAGAAGGATGCGCTACAGGCAGTGCCCCCTTCTTCAATTGTATTTCATCCGGCTAAAGCTATGGATGGCGTAACTTATGTAAACTGGCAGCACAAAATTAAAACCGGCGATCAATTACTGGTGCAGGGCAATTTTTTCAATACATCTGCTGAGGAAATAAAACTAATTTTTTCCGGCTATGGTGTTAACCTGGATACCGCAATTATTCCGGCAAATAAAAATGCAGGTTTTCAGTTGGCTGCTGTACCTAAACAGATAGGTAAAGCAGTGTACGCGCTCACGGCTCTGGCAGGAAAAGATACGCTGGAGAAAGAACCTGTTCCATTTGAAACAGTGCAACCCGGTAATTTAAAAATTCTCATTCTTGCTGCATCACCTGATTTTGAAAACAAGTTTTTAAAATCCTGGCTTTCTCAAAATAATTATGCATTGGTTACCCGTACAACAATCAGTAAGAACAAATTTGAAAAAACATTTCTCAATACCCCGCAGCTTCCCTTTAAAAGTATAACCACTTCTTTTCTGCATGATTTCAACCTGGTAATTGCAGATGCCAGCGAATTAACCGCTATCAATAAATCTGAATTAGCTGCCATTGAATCACAGGTAATACAGAATGGAATGGGATTGATTGTTAAAGGAGACAGTGCTGCCGGCAGGAGTTTCTTTTATTCAAAGCCTTTTCCTGTGCATCAGGATTCCGGCAGCAACCATAAAGATGTAAGTATATACATTCCCGTTAATAATCAATATGCCACAGTATCAGCTGCTGAACACCCGGCTTATATTCGTCCCCAACCCGGAACCAGAAGCCTTATAGAAGATAAGCAATCGAATAGTATAGTCAGCAGCACTATTTATGGTGCCGGTAAATTATTGTATACCACATTGAATAATACATTTACGTGGATGTTATCCGGGAATACTAAAACTTACCAGGCATTCTGGTCTTATTTGTTAGAAGCGTGCACTGCTAAAACTACTACAGATAAATCCTGGAGCATAACACCTGCCTATCCGTACGTTAACAAAGCCGTTGAAATAAACTATGCCGGTAATGACGCTGGAACACCACAGGTGCAGATCGGAGAAAATTTTGTGCATTTTATTCAAAATCCGGATTTGCCTTTTCAATGGCAGGGAACTTACTGGCCTCAACGGACGGGCTGGCAACCGGTAATGCAGGATAACAGCAACACTTTCTGGTGGTATGCCTACAGTGCAAATGACTGGAAAACAATGACGGCTTCGCAAAGGATCAAAGCAACATTTCAGAGTGTTGGAGCAAACGTCGAAGATAGTTCGAAAGGTGTTGATCAAAACATGTTGATAACAGTTCCGGTCAGCAAAAAATATTTTTTTATGATGTTCTTATGTTGTGTTGGGTTTTTGTGGATGGAAAAGAAACTATAATTATTAAATTAAATAAGCATAGCGGGCAGATATTATTAATTATCGGGCCAACAGCCATCATTAACTGTTACCTGTGAAGCACCGTGTTTTTTCTGAACCAATAGAGAAGCCGGAGGTTACACAAACTCCTCTGTGCTACCTCCGGCTTCCTGTGGTTCAAATTATTCTGAATCCTCATAGCGAATGCGTCATGGCAACGCCGCTAATTTCTCCATCGAAAAAATCATTAACTTGTAACTCAGGTACATCAGGATCAAAAAAGCCTATTTTTTGAGAAAAAACATTTTATACAAAGCATTGAATCTTGCTTTAGAGGTTCGGTTATTTTTTATGATTGCTTGTGTTACGATCAGCGTACAGTATGTAAGCTGTTCGAATAACCGGACAATTGATGAAGAAATGCCTTCTCCGGCGCATACTCCTGTTGAAGAATTGTCTACGTTTGAGCTCTCGCACGGCCTGAAGATACAGCTTGTTGCGGCTGAACCTATGGTTCAGGATCCGGTGGTGATTACTTTTGATGCGGACGGCAGGCTGTGGGTGGTAGAAATGCTCGGATTTATGCCCGACATCAACGGTAAGGGCGAAAAGAAACCTGTTGGCCGCGTGTCTGTCCTGGAAGATACTGATGGCGACGGGCAAATGGATAGCAGTAAGATATATATCGACAGCCTGATTTTGCCCAGAGCCATTGCCCTGGTTCCGGGTGGTGCCTTAATTGCCGAAAACGGCGCTTTATGGCTGACACAAGACCTCGATGGAGACCTTCATGCAGACACTAAAACCTTACTTGACAGTGCCTATGCCGGCGGACCCAGTCCTGAACATTCCGGTAACGGGCTTTTACGTAACATAGACAACTGGTATTATAATGCCAAATCCAGGTTTCGCTATCATCTTATCGATGGTAAATGGCAGCGTGATAGTACGGAGTTCCGCGGACAATGGGGTATGAGCCACGATGATGAGGGCAGGCTTTATTACAATTATAATTGGTCGCAACTTCATGCCGACCTGGTACCGCCTGATTATCTTTCCAGAAATAAAAACCATACGCCTACTACCGGTATTGATCATGGTCTTACCACTGACAGGAGGATATATCCTATCCGGCCCAATCCTGCAGTGAACCGTGGTTATATACCGGGAACATTGAACAAAGACGGCCGCCTGCTGGAGTTTACCGCGGCTTGCGCTCCTCTTTTCTATAGAGGAACTGCCTTGCCAAAAGAATATTACGGGAACGTGTTTGTTTGCGAACCATCCGGAAACCTGATTAAGCGTAACATTGTTGAAGGAAAGGGAATGCTGCTGACTGCTCATGATCCAACGCCGGGAAAAGAATTCCTTGCTTCTTCAGATGAAAGATTCCGTCCCGTAAACCTTGCCACCGGTCCTGATGGTGCGCTCTTTGTTTGCGACATGTACAGAGGTCTTATACAACATGGCACTTATCTAACTCCTTACCTGCGTGAACAGACAATTAAACGTAAGCTTGTTCAACCTATACACTATGGACGTATCTGGAGAATTGTTCCGCAGGATTGGAAGCCTTCAAAACTAAAAAAACTCTCCGGTGCATCACCGGAAGAATTAATCCGTACGCTTTCTCATCCTGATGGATGGTATCGTGATATGGCGCAACGTTTACTGGTAGAGCGCGGTAACAGGGATTTAAGTAAGCCGTTAACAGACCTGGTTCTAAAAGGCGATAAACAGTTAGGCAGGTTCCATGCATTATGGACGATGGAAGGATTACACTTACTTACTCCCGA
>CAXSIE010000133.1:7804-11346 GCA_964237295.1 uncultured Flavihumibacter sp.
CGTGAAACGCTGGCGAGGGTCATTCCCGAAGCTGCGGCTGCGCTCGAGCAGCACCGGCGGCTTTTTCAGCTATTGCAAGATCGGAATACACTTATAAGCACTGCTGCCGTGCGCCTGCTTGAACCTATAGCTAAAGAGAATAAACAGGTTCGTTTTAAACTGGAAAAAGAGCTTCTTAAAATAGAGGAAAGCGCACCTGTTGAGCAAATTCTTCAGATAGCACTCACTGCCCATGTGCTTGATCAGGAAATGTCGCATACGCTATTGGCGGCTATAGTGGAACGTTACGACACATCAGCCCTGATGCGTGATGCCGTGCTAAGCAGTCTGCAGGATCAGGAATTTGCTTTTATGCAAAGATTATGGAAATCAGCTTCATGGAAAAGACACGAACCGGCTGAAGAAATTTTAGTGGAGATGCTTACAACGGCTATCGTACACAAAAGAGATCCCCCGGAGCTTACTTCGCTTCTAACTATGTTAGATGTAAAAGATTCATTAGGCTGGAAAGAGAAAGCGGTGCTTACAGGAATTTCGATCCAGGGAAGAAGTATTACCAGGAAACCGGTTCGTCTTTCGGTAGCTCCCCCGATACTTACCCGAAAGGATAACAAAATAGCACAACAAGAGCTTCAGACCCTGATGGCTATGTTTGAATGGCCCGGACATGTTGCTGATAGCGGCCTTGTACAAACGCAGCATCCGTTAAACGCAAATGACCGGAAACAATTTGTTTCAGGAAGACAGCTTTACCTCACTACCTGTGCAGGATGTCATGGTACAGATGGGGCCGGACTTAACCGGTTCGCTCCTCCGCTTATAGGATCTGAATGGGTAACAGGAAATGAAAAACGTTTGGTTCTTGTGCTGCTGCATGGTATGGAAGGACCGGCGGATGTAAATGGAAAACGTTATGATGTGCCCGATATACTTCCTGTGATGCCGGCTCATTCTATTTTGGATGATGGTTCTATTGCTGCTATTACAACTTATATCCGGAACGAATGGGGTAATAATGCCGGACCTGTAGGCGTACGCAGGGTAAGCACAACAAGAAATACTTCACAAGGAAAGGTAGTGCCATGGACAGCGGCAACGCTTAATAAACACATGATGGAAACAAGCGCTACTGATGAAAAGTGACAATTTTGGGCAGGAAGTATGGGGCTTCAGCCTTAAATTATACAGGATGAATTAAATTGTAACCATATGGACAGGAGAAAGTTTTTATCTGATACTACCGCCCTTGGCATAGGAGCACTGGTGCTTCCTTTAGGTAATAAAGTGCCCGGCTTTTTTAAAAATATGCGTATGGGTGTTGTGGTTCATTCTTACGCCAGCCGTTGGTTGTTGAAAGTGAAAAGCCAGAAATACCCGGGCTTTTCAAATGCAATGGACCTGATGGAACATTGCCATCAGATTGGTGCGGGTGGCGTGCAAGTTATTGTAAAAGATTGGACAGCCGACTTTGCAAAAAAGCTCCGCGATAAACGGGAGCAATCAGGTATGTATCTCGAAGGATCCATTGCCGTGCCGGGCAAAGCCGCAGACGTTGCAAAATTTGAACAGGAAGTGATAAACGCGAAAGAAGCGGGAGCGCAGATTTTAAGAACAGTAACTTCGGCAGGACGTAGGTATGAAACATTCCACTCTTCCGAAGCAGTAGCGGAATTTAAAAAAAATGCTGTGGCTTCCTTACAGTTGGCGGAGCCTGTGCTAAGGAAACATGCCATGAAGCTGGCGATAGAAAATCATAAAGACTGGCGGGCTGATGAATTGGTGAGCGCCCTGAAACAGCTGCAGAGTGAATGGATAGGGGTAACATTGGACTTTGGCAACAGCATTTCATTGCTGGAAGATCCCATGGAAGTAATTGAAAAACTGGCGCCTTATGTTTTAAGCACACATGTTAAAGACATGGGGGTGGAAGCGTATACCGATGGGTTTCTCCTGTCCGAGGTTCCATTGGGCAAAGGATTTTTGAACCTGCTAAGAATTATTGCCTTATGCAGGAAGTTCAATCCTTCCGTGACTTTTAACCTTGAAATGATCACCCGTGATCCATTGGAAATACCTTGTTTGAAAAACGACTATTGGGACGCTTTTAATGAAGTACCGCACAGTGATCTCGAACGGACGCTTAGTTTTGTTAATCAACATAAATACGGCGCTCCGCTGCCAAGAGTTTCACAGTTAAGTATGGAAGACCGTCTGGCAGCGGAAGAAGATAACATACTCAATTGCCTTGCCTATAGCAGGGATATACTTGGGTTCAGATAATTTTTCTACTGCCGGCTGATGGGCTTTTTCATAGAATAGATTTATAATGCTTTGACTATGCGCTATTTTAAAATTATTATTATACCGCTGCTATGAACAGAGAAATACTTCCGGGAATCAAACAATTTGACCTGACTGGAAAAGCTGCCATCATTACAGGAGGATCAAAGGGCTTAGGGTTCGCAATGGCTGCCGGCCTGGCTTCCGCAGGTGCCAGTATTATGTTGGTAAATCGAAATGCAGCGGAAGGGAATCAGGCTGCCTCAGATATCAGCGCTGATTATGGAACAAAAGCCATCTCATTCCCTGCGGATATTACTAACGTACAACAAACCGAAGCAATGGCACAAGCGGCAATGGAAGCTTTTGGCCGGATTGATATTCTTATCAATAGCGCAGGTATTAACATCCGTGGAGCAATTGAGGAAATTACTCCCGAAGATTTCACCAAAGTGATGCAGGTTAACGTAAACGGAACCTGGCTCTGCTCAAGGGCTGTAATTCCCTTCATTATGCTTCCAGTAAGGGCGCCGTTGTGCAGATGACCCGGGCTCTTGCCCTTGAACTGGCGCCTTTCAATATCAATGTAAATGCTCTTTGTCCGGGTCCGTTTTTAACAGACATGAATACTCCGATAGCAGCAACAGAAGAAGGTAAAAAATTTGTTGTAGGCGCTACGGCGCTTGGCCGTTGGGCAAAGCTGCAGGAAATTCAGGGAGCAGCGATCTTTCTCGCCAGCGATGCCGCCAGTTATATGGTAGGCTCCATGCTCACTGTGGACGGGGGCTGGACGGCAAGGTAGCCAGGGACCACTGCTGATCTTTAACTGTAAGAATGCTTCTTAATCAACCTTACTTGTCAATTACTCAGGTTCCCAATGTATTCCACGAAGGTCTTCTTTAGTAATACAAATTTGATTTTCATTATTAATAACTATTTGAGGTTTGCCTTTACTAAACTCAACTTTTCCTTTAACATGAACATACTGGTTTAAGTATGATAATTGTTTTTCTTCTTTGAATTTTTGAGAATCAGGCTTTAGCAAAAGAACTATGAACAATTGATTAGAACCTTTTCCGTTAATGCTCATTATAATCGAAGGTCCTTTGGCATCATTTACATTCTCCGCATAGGAAATAAAACCAACAACGTTAACCGTATCTCCTTTATACTTTACAGCCTCTTCAGGACTTATCCATGTTTGAGAATATGCAGTCATGGAAAAGCATATAATTATAAGAGTGGTAAAAATGATAGCTTTC
>CAXSIE010000134.1:0-6326 GCA_964237295.1 uncultured Flavihumibacter sp.
AGGAAGCCATAGCCGCAGATGGAGTGAAGTTTTTAAGAAAGACGCTGGGTTGAATGAATTATAAGTTGTGATTGATATTATAACTCAAAATTCATTTAATCCAACCAACTTTTTATGTAACTCCAATACTTGCGGAACAACCAACTGCTCTTCGTTATTATTAAGTACAAAGTGGCAGCGTTTTATTTTGTCTTCTTCCGGCATCTGATTTTGTATACGTCGCGCTACTTCCGGTTTGCTGATATTATCACGATTGATAACCCTTTGAATACGCAGCTCGATTGGTGATGATACTCCGATAACGTAATCAAGTTGTTTATAAGAACCACTTTCAAAAATCAAGGCCGCTTCCTTAATAGCATAGGGAGTGGTTTGCGATTGCATCCAGCGATCGCTATCTGCAATGGTTACAGGATGCACGATTTCATTAAGCTGGTGTAATTTTTCTTTATCCCCGAATACAATGGATGCAATATGTGGGCGGTTGAGTTTGCCGCCACTGTACGATTCTTCTCCAAATAAAACAATAAGCTTAGATCTTATTGTTTCATCCTCATTCATGATCCTTTTAGCTTCCTCATCCGCATAGTAAACCGGTATGCCCAACACCTCAAATATTTTAGCAACAGTTGATTTGCCGGAACCAATGCCACCGGTTAAGCCAATGATTAACATTCCGGTAATTTAAGGATTATGAAGATGGCTTACCCAAGATTTTATATGCCCACACAGAAACAGGAGTAAAAAAAAGCACAGTATGCGTTTGTAGTGTACGGACTTTTATTTTCATCCCAAATGTGTTACAACTATTTTTTATCGATTGCTGCTACCACAGGTTTGTTAAGCTGCTGACTCCACTCGATAGAAATAGAACTTTTTTCCATTTTCAGATAGCTGCCGGGGTTAACTTCCAATGAGATGGTACCGTCATCATTTACTTTATTAATGCTGCCGTGAATGCCTGCAATAGTGACTACCTTATCGCCTTTTTGTAAATTTTCCTGGAATTTTTTAGCATCCTTTGCTTTCTTCGCCTGGGGACGAATCATAAAAAAATAAAAAACCAATATCATAGCACCCAATAGAAGGGGCATGGTAAATCCGTTTCCGCCCGCTACCGGGGCTTGTAATAAAATCAGGTAGTTCATGTTTGCTTTTTCTTTATTTTAATGTAATCAGTAATCAGCTTTTTTTGTCTACTTCAACAGTAAAAACAAGTTCATGGTGCTGGCTGCCTTTTGTATTGGCAGTTACAAAAATAGATTTATGCTGGGTGCCAACGCGGTCATTGCTGTCAAATGAACCTTTAATAACACCTTCCTTGCCGGGAGCTATAGGTTCAGCGGGAGTATCTGCAACCGTACAACCGCAACCTGGTTCTACTTTGCTAATGATCAACGGTTTTGTTCCGGTATTTTTGAAATGATACACCACTTCTAATTTTTGTCCTTCGATGATTTTGCCAAAATCGATTGTTTGTTCCTGCCATTGTATACTGGTAAACTGGGTGCTGTCGCTGCTATTATAGGTTAGGAGAGGTGTTTTGCCCGGATCTTTTTGTTTGCATCCGGCGGCAAACACAACAATTAAAAGTACAACAACAATAAAACGCATAATAATTTTTTGCAAAGGTAAGGATTGCCGGTTATCCGGATACATTTTAAGAAAGTGGTTTTTTAGCAGGTGTTGTAACTACACAATCAGCAAGGCACAAAGGAACACGGTTATTATAATAAATGCTGTGTTTCTCCGTGCTTCCCTGACTCCGTGGTTAAATCTACTACTTCCTGAAATCAGTTTTGATCATGGTGTTATCCCTTACAAGATCTTTATGAATATTATCAAGGATTCCATTTACAAACTGTCCGCTTTGCGGTGTGCTGTAATCTTTAGCAAGGTCAATATATTCATTAATAGTAACCTTGGGCGGAATGGTTTCAAAGTATAAAAACTCGCAAACACCCATTTGCATTAGTATCATGTCAAGCGTTGCGATCCTGTCAGCATCCCAGTTATTCAATTTCGGTTTAATTAATCCCAGTGTTACCTCTTTTTTATCTAATACCGTTTGCAGCAGGTTTTTGGCATACAACCATTTCTCATTGCCCAGCATTTCCTGAAAATTATAACTGGCAGGCTTTTGCAGATAGCTTTGGATTAGCAGAATGATCATATCGCAATCATCCTCCCAGTTAGGAAACAGTTCTTCAATGTGGTTGGTAAAGCTTTCGCTGGGTAATAAAAGGTTGTTGAAAATAAAAGTGAGAATATCTTTTTCACCTTTTTTATCCCGTCCTTCAATAGCAATATATTCAAGGTATTCGGATGTTTGAACAAATTCCAGGTATAATTTACGAACGAGTTCTTTATCTAATATAAGTTCGAGCTTGTCGTCTTTAAGAGCTTTCTGGTAAGAAACGTCCTCCAATATTTTCCATACCAGTTCATTACCTGCCGATTTAATATTAACATTAAGGTCTTCATGTGAAGGCAGGTGTTTGGATGCCCTTTTTACCGCAGACGTTTCTGCATACCTTGCTATTTCGGTAATGAAAAAGATTATATATATAAAAAGCTGTCTTGTATATTCAAAATGCTTTTGAAGCGTCTTAACTTCACTGCCAGGTTTAATATCAAACTCCATGGTTTCAATACTGTAAAGCGTCTGCATAACCTTCACACGGATATTTCTTCTACTGATCATTTATAAGAACTTGTTTTGAGTGCGCGAATATAAGAACTTTTTAGGTATGGGCTATGAGGTATGGGGTATGAGATTTTAAAAGACAGAGACACCAAAGCACGAAGGATCATAATATTTTTTATTTAAAAATTTTTTGTGCTCCTTCGTGCCTTCGGGTCTTCGTGGTTCAAACCGCTGCAGACAGGTACCTGCAACATTGTCAACACAACTTCAACATGTTGTCATTAACAATACCATAACTGTCAATTTTCCTTATCAAACTGTCAAGAATTCGCCAATTTTAAAGTGTTTACACGTTTGGTATGAAATTCGTTTAGCTTTGCACACCAAATATTTCAAAACAAAATCAAACAAATAACATGGCTAACAAGTTAAACATTACCCCATTACACGACAGGGTAGTAGTGAAACCCGCTGCTGCTGAAGAAAAAACTGCAGGTGGTATTATCATTCCGGATACTGCAAAAGAAAAACCTCAACGTGGTGAAGTAGTTGCAGCAGGTCCTGGTAAAAAAGATGAGCCGGTAACTGTAAAAGCTGGCGATACTGTACTGTATGGTAAGTATTCCGGTACTGAAATTAGTGTTGACGGTCAGGATTTTCTTATTATGAGAGAAAGCGACATTTTAGCGATAGTTTAATACCAACATCTTCAGGTGATCCGCTTTATATTCAGATGATTGCTACATAATAATCCTTATCTGAATTCAACCTGATATAAAATCCAAATTTTTAAAATTCTCAAATTAAATTAATATGGCAAAGCAAATTTTCTTCGATATTGATGCCCGTAACAAGATGAAAAAAGGCGTTGATACACTGGCCAACGCAGTAAAAGTAACCTTAGGCCCTAAGGGTCGTAACGTAGTTATTGAAAAGAAGTTCGGTGCTCCTTCAGTAACTAAAGATGGTGTAACGGTAGCCAAAGAAATTGAACTGGAAGATCCTATTGAAAATATGGGTGCCCAGATGCTGAAAGAAGTAGCAAGTAAAACATCTGATATTGCCGGCGACGGTACAACTACTGCAACCGTGCTTGCACAGTCTATCATCAGCGAAGGTTTAAAGAATGTTGCCGCCGGTGCTAATCCAATGGATTTAAAACGTGGTATAGATAAAGCTGTTATAGCTGTTGTTGAAAACCTGAGATCTTTGTCACAGGCTGTAGGTAATGATAATAGCAAAATTGAGCAGGTAGCTTCTATTTCTGCTAACAATGACCCTTCCATCGGCAAACTGATTGCTGAGGCAATGACTAAAGTGGGTAAAGAAGGTGTAATAACCGTTGAGGAAGCAAAAGGTACCGATACCAGTGTTGATGTGGTAGAAGGTATGCAGTTTGATCGTGGTTATATTTCAGCTTACTTCGTTACTAATAGCGAAAAAATGGAAGTTGAATTACAGAATCCATACATACTGATCTACGATAAAAAGATTTCTGCAATGAAAGACATCCTCCACATCCTGGAGAAAGTTGCCCAGAGCGGACGTCCGTTGCTGATCATTGCCGAAGACCTTGAAGGTGAAGCACTGGCAACACTGGTTGTAAACAAATTACGTGGCACTATTAAAGTTGCTGCAGTAAAAGCCCCCGGTTTCGGCGACAGAAGAAAGGAAATGTTGCAGGATATCGCAGTTTTAACAAAGGGTATCGTAATCAGCGAAGAACAAGGGTTTAAGCTTGATAATGCTGACCTTACCTATCTTGGAGAAGCTTCTTCCGTATCAATAGATAAAGATAACAGCACTATCATTGGTGGAAAAGGCAAACCGGAAGATATCGAAGCACGTGTTAACCAGATCAAAGCTCAGATCGAAACAACGACTTCTGATTATGATAAGGAAAAATTACAGGAACGCCTGGCTAAGTTAAGTGGTGGTGTTGCCGTACTTTATGTAGGTGCTGCTACCGAAGTTGAAATGAAAGAAAAGAAAGACCGCGTTGATGATGCATTACACGCTACAAGGGCTGCCGTTGAAGAAGGTATCGTTCCCGGTGGTGGTGTTGCTTACATCCGTTCTATAGCCGGTCTGGAAAACCTGAAAGGATTGAATGATGATGAAACTACCGGTATTGCAATCGTTAAGAGAGCAATTGAAGAACCGCTTCGCCAGATTGTTATTAACAGCGGTATAGAAGGCAGTATCGTTGTACAGAAAATTAAAGAAGGTACCGGTGATTTTGGTTTCAATGCACGCACTGAAATATATGAAAACATGTTTGCAGCAGGTGTTATTGACCCTACCAAGGTTACCAGGATCGCTTTGGAAAATGCTGCTTCTATTGCAGGTATGCTGTTAACTACAGAATGTGTAGTTGCCGACAAGCCTAAGAAAGAAGAAGCGCACAGTCATGGTGCTCCTGATATGGGCGGCATGGGTGGTTATTAATACCAGCCAAAAGGGTTCTTTTAAATATTTCCCCGTTAAGCTATTTTGCTTAACGGGGATTTTTTTATAAGCACAGCACATCTCTGTGAAATCTCTTCTTATACGCTGGTTTCTTCCGGGGTTATAAATTAGCCTTAACAGCTACCAGATAAACAAACAAAAAGCGAAATGCAATAGGAACTTTATAAAGACGTTTGTATATTGGTAAGAGCTCCCTCGCCGATTTTTTTATAAAGAACCGGGTACAGGGTTTCCTCGTAACTATAACAGTGTATACTTATATGATTACCCTAACCCGTTTTTCAACCCTGTGTTTTATTTTTCTGGCAACCTTGTGTACCACCGCATTATTTTCACATAATACAACATTCCGTAGTAAATTTCTGAAACGGCAGCATATTGATACTGTTGCCATACCGGCACTACCCGATACTGCCATGAAACGTTACCTGGCCCTCGGAGATTCTTACACTATCGGCCAGTCGGTAAAAGTTAATGAGCGGTACCCCGTACAAACTGTTGAGCAATTGCGCAATGCAGGTTTTAACGTGGCAGAAGCAGAGATCATTGCTACCTCCGGATGGACAACAGGTAACTTGCTTGAAGCTGTAAAAGTGAAAGCTGCCGCCCCTGATTATGATATGGTAACTTTATTGATTGGAGTGAATAATCAATACCAGCGCAGGTCTATGGAAGAATACCGTATCCAGTTTACATCGTTGCTGAAGAAAGCAATTCGCTTTGCCGGTAACCGCCCGGGAAGAGTGATCGTATTATCCATACCTGATTATTCAGTAACACCATTTGCAAATAATTCAGACAGGGAAAAGATCGCACATGAGATTAATTCATTCAACCTGATAAACAGGCAAATTTCAGCCGCCTGCCATGTGAGTTATCTTAATATAACAAATGAAAGCCGTAAGGCCGCGAAAGACCATAGTTTAATTGCCTATGACGACCTTCATTTTTCAGGCAAGGAATACAGCATCTGGACTTCCTTACTGGTTCCGATGATAAGCGTGGCATTAAAAAAGAATGCCGAATCCAATACTGCAAAAAGATAAGCATTGCATATTTCGGCTTACTCATCCCGGGTTAGTGCAATTATCAGATCTTTATACTGCGGAAACTGTTCAGCCAACTGCTGCCTGTTTGCTAATTCAAAGTCCGCAAAATCAAAACCAGGTGAAACAGTGCAGCCGGCGATGCAATAATCAACATCCGCTGC
>CAXSIE010000134.1:6336-11049 GCA_964237295.1 uncultured Flavihumibacter sp.
GCAGGCCTGGAAGCGAACCAGCTTCCTGCTTTTACTACACACTGAAAAGTATTGCCAGAGATAGCAGGATCATTGCCCAGCCTGTGTTCGGTAAGGTTGCCATCAGCTTGTATCTCATATATCAACAAGGTTCCTCCATAATAGAAATGCCATTGTTCATCAGATGCTATACGATGAAAGGCAGAGAATTGTCCTTGCTCCAGCATGAAGTAGATGCTGGTGGAAGCATTCCTGTTGCCTTTAAATTCTTCAGGTAATACCTCCTGCTTCAATAGTAATGGAGAACGATAGATCTCTTTGAATGAGCCGCCTTCGATATGCCTGCTTAGCTGTAGTTTTTCTATCCAGTAACCTGCTGATGGCATCATTGATCTATTGTTCAATATGAACCCTTCTGGTAGTGCTGTTTTTATAAAACCATCGGCTAAGGGAATCGCGGATTCGAAGTGTATCTCCGGGTGTTGCAGGTAACGAATAATATAATTTAAAATTTGTAGAGTCGTTTGTTTGCAACAGGATCTTGTTGCCATACGATCTTAATTCCCTGTATCTTTTAAGGGCTCGTATTTTATCATTGGTTGACTCAATAACGAACTTATAATTTCCTGGAACGGTGCTAACAGCTTCTACAGGCTGCATTACCTGAGGGCTGACTATTGCCTGTGTATCATTTTTTGGAGTAGTAGCTTTAAGTATGCTGTCTTCCAGCGATATGGAAGAAGCATTATGTTTTGTAGTGGTGGAATCATCAGCCACCATATTGGATTGCTGGTTTACATACATGTTATAAAAATAAAAACTACCCCAGCCAATCAATGCAAGACCTCCGATAACCAGCAAGACCAGTAATATTTTTTTGATCGTATTTGTATTGGATTCCTGTTTGATCCGTTTTTCTTCATGTACCGAGCGGGTTTTACCTTCACTTCTTTCAATGTTCGGATCTTCCAGCTTGGTGGAAATATACTGGCCCGGAATAAATTCAAAGCGCCCGTCTTTAGCGAGTTGCAGCGTTCCTATGCCTTCCAGGTAAAAAGGTTTGCCGATATACAGGAACTGCTTTCCTAAAGTAAGGTATGATTCAAGGTCGGATATGGCCAGGGGTTTCATCTTACCGGTTTGCTCTTTTATAAAGTCAATGAGTCCGTCATCTGCTTTTAAAATATTTTTGTTAGTGAAGGTAATGCCTTCCATTGCCTGCTTTTGCCTGTCACTCTCATCAGACGCATACACCGAACTGTCTGCTTCAAATATCCCGATACCCGGAAGGTTCAGTTTTTTGTGTTGGTATAAATACTGGGCTAGTAGTAGATCAAATCTCAAGTTGAAAATTTTCAACGCAATTTAAGGATAAAATCTCTAGAAATTTATGAAATTAGCACAGGTGTCTGTACAATTAAACAAGCTAACTTTGAAAAAAAGTTATATGCTGACAGTTGATGAAAAAAGATTCGTCATTTATTGGAAAGAAAATCGTGACATCGAAAAAAAAACTTTTAAGCAATGGTTGGTAGGGTTGCCTCTTGGTTTACTGTTTGGGATTCCTATTATTATAAATTTTTTTTCCGGCTGGTATAAAAGAGCTCATATGGATCTGAATAGCCAGCTATCCAATCATGAGTTCAACCCATTGGTACTTATAATTGCATTTTTACTGATAGTTTCGTTTGTTGCTATCTTTTCAAAACGGCATAAATGGGAAATGCAGGAGCAGAAATACCTTGAGCTGTTAGCCAAACAGGAAAAAGAAAATAGATAAGTAAGCAGCGAAAAGTCTTTGCTTACAGTCGTATTAAATATTTAAGAAATTTATTATTATGAGGAAAATGCTTCTCTTCGCTTTAGTGACTGGCATCCTGATCACTTCGTCCTGTATTAAAGGTAACAACAATGCTACCAATAATACTACCTGTTCTTATGATTCCTGCCAGTTAAGAGCCCCTGATTCGCAAATCGTTAAACTGGAAAAGTATTTAGCTGATAATAACATTACAGCGGCAAAACATTGCAGTGGCCTGTATTATACTATAATAACACCCGGTACCGGCAATTCACCCACTTCCTGCTCAAACGTTGCTATAAATTATACCGGGATGTTTACCAATGGTAACGTATTCGACAAATCCACAGCACCTGTTGTTTATAGTCTTCCCGGCCTTATAACCGGCTGGAGGAACGGACTGCCTTTAATCAAGAAAGGAGGTAAAATAAAATTGTACGTTCCTCCGGCTTTAGGATATGGCCAAAACCAATACCAGTCTATCCCTGGTAACTCTATTTTAGTTTTCGATATCGACCTTTTGGATTTTCAATAGTAGTGGCTGATGATAATGATTAATTATCAATGATTAATTATTAATGGTATGTGGTTAATTGTAGTTAGCCAATAATTAATTTTAAACCTGCGTTAATAAATTATAACAGCTTACCGTTAATAATCAACATAAATAATTAATCATTAAAGCTTAAACTATTCCTGGTGGCACACGAAGCTATTTCTGTTTTTGACATGTTTAAGATTGGTGTAGGGCCCTCCAGTTCCCATACGCTAGGTCCGTGGCGGGCTGCGCAACGTTTTATATTTTCATTACAGAATAAGCACAATATTGCTGACCTTGCTCATGTGAGGGTGTTGTTATACGGCTCCCTGGCAAAGACCGGCATCGGACATGGAACTGATATTGCCGTTCAATTAGGATTGTGCGGTGACGATCCTGTTAGCTTTGATGTAAATAATATTGAGGCTAAAATGAATGATATCAAGGCCAGGAAAAGAATGTTCATAAATGGAGAACATGAAATAAATTTTGATCCCGGTAATGATATTGAATTTCTGATCAAAGAATCCCTTCCTTTTCATCCTAATGCACTTACTTTCCTGGCTACGTTCAAAAATTCAACACGGATTTCTGAAACCTACTATTCAGTAGGCGGAGGCTTTGTAAAACAGGAAGGAGAGCAGGGAAATGAGGCGTCGAACGTACTGCTTCCTTTTCCCATTAATAAAGCGGAGGAATTGCTGCACTGGTGCATGAAAACAGGTTTTATTATAAGCGAAGTGGTGCTGGAGAATGAAAGTGTATGGAGACCGGAAAAACAAACAAGAGAGGGCATGCTCAATATATGGCGCGTGATGCATGAATGCATTTATCGTGGTTGCCATATGGATGGAACCTTACCCGGAGGACTGCATGTTAAACGCAGGGCTGCAGCACTCAATAAAAAACTGATAGCAGGTAAAACGTACCCGGATTATAGTTCCTGGATTAATGTTATCAGGAATGGCGGGCATCAATTTAAATATATTCTGGACTGGGTAAGTTGTTTCGCCCTGGCTGTAAATGAAGAGAATGCCGCATTTGGCAGGGTAGTTACAGCACCTACTAATGGGGCTGCCGGTGTTATACCAGCCGTTTTAATGTATTACGTTATTTTTTGCGAAGATTTTTCCGAAGATAAGCTTATCCGGTTTTTACTTACGGCTGCGGAAGTGGGAAGCATTTTTAAAAAAGGCGCTACCATATCTGCAGCCATGGGTGGATGCCAGGCTGAAATAGGAGTTTCATCTGCCATGGCAGCAGCCGGACTTACAGAATGTTTGGGAGGCACTCAAAGGCAAACACTGATGGCGGCAGAAATTGCTATGGAGCATCATCTGGGACTCACCTGCGATCCTATCGGTGGACTGGTACAGATTCCGTGTATAGAGCGCAATACCATGGGCGCTATTAAAGCAATCACCGCTTCACAACTTGCACTGCAAAGCGCACCTGATTATGCTAAAGTTTCTCTCGACGCAGTTATAAAAACCATGTGGGATACCGCTCTTGACATGAACAGCAAATACAAAGAAACTTCTGACGGCGGACTTGCAATCAATATTCCGATCAGCCTGAGCGAATGTTAGCCTTTAGGAATATAAGATGCTGCAAACAGTCTCAAAACTCCTTTTAAAATACGCTTAACTATGTCCGTCAGATAACAGAAAGTTTTGCATAACCTGTAACCGACTATTTAAACATTCGTTGAAGACCTTTCCTTTAATGAATGTTAAAATCAGCAACCCCCAGTATTTATTATTGGCGGCCCGGATTAATTAGGATACATTTACTTAAGATCATAATACTTATTTTTTATACTTCTGAATAATATTTCCATCATTCCGTTATTATTAGACCGCTATTTCCGGCTTGTTGCCTATAGAAAGATGACCATAGTTTGATTGGCATTTATTGTACACAAGAAAAATTAAACAATAACAATTACGTTATACCTGAGCACTGTCTAGGTAAATAATATTTTGTGTGATATGAATAATGAAAATCAAATCCTGAGGTTGTTCAAACCTGCAACATATATGTTCATTAAATTGCCTTATAAGGCTTTTTGCGCAGTATTTTTATTAACTGTGCTGCATGTAACAATTGCAGCTGCGCAGAAGTTGAACCTGAACTATAAAGTTGTGAACAATGGCAATATTATAGGGTGGGTGAAAATCCAAAAAATTAATAATGGTAGTGCAAGTTCTATCGTTCTTACATCAGAAGTAAAAAGGCGTATCATATTTTTATTAACTGTTGAAGAGAAACAGGACGCTTATTTTAATGAAGCAGGAATGATAAATTCATCTATCTACAGAAAGGTGAATGACAATGTGAAGATGAACCAGCAGACAGTGTATAAAGGAAATTATTATGAAATCAAGAATCCGAA
>CAXSIE010000134.1:11059-11316 GCA_964237295.1 uncultured Flavihumibacter sp.
TGCAGTATAACCTGCTGAGCATGTACATTAAAGAACCTGTTAACATTGACAAAGTGTATTCGGAAACTTTTCAACGCTACCTGACTATTGAGCCAAAAGGCAATTCGATTTACAAATTAAAACAGCCGGATGGAAATGTTAACTACTATTATTATGAAAACGGCACCTGTTCTAAAGTTGTAATGGAGCATTCGCTTTTTACTATAGAATTTGTGAGAATATGATTGTAATGATTTAATGGGTAATGATTAACGGAG
>CAXSIE010000135.1:0-11292 GCA_964237295.1 uncultured Flavihumibacter sp.
AATTTTTCCCTTGGAAAGAAAAAGGCTGTTAAAACATTCACTCCGCCATTAATTTATTCTTTAAGTACTCCTTATTCTTATCAGAAAAAAATAACCGACTCAATTAAGAAAAACACAATTGTTAATAGCGATTCTATAATAAGGGTTAAAAGTGATTCTGTAAACAGGGCATTCAAAGACTCATTGTTAATGGTTAAATCCAGCCTCTTTCAACCTTCGGATTCAGTTGTAAGAAGCCAGTTGGAAAGTATACAATCAGAACTGAAAGGTATTAAAGAAGTGCTGCGTGACCAGCAGACCATGCCACGGCTTCAGCAATTACAATATCAAACCGATTCCATTAAAAATTTAAGGAGTAAGTTAATTCAGCGGCCACCAATTAATAACCTTCAGCTTCGTGTATACGACCTTCAGCTGGACAGTTTACGAAATGAGTACGAAAAAGTACAACAAAGGCAGCGGATGCCGTTCAGTAAAACTGACAGTTCTATACTATTTTACCGGTCAAATACTCCTGTGAAAGAGTACGGTACAATAGATGAAGCCAGTGTAAATACAGTTAATGATTATAGTTATGATAGTATCAGGTTACGTAACAGCTTTTTAAAAAAGATTGATTCGATTCAATCAAGACTTGATGAACTGGAAAAAGGCTCTTCAGGTGCCAATACTTCTGTAAGCGTTTTAGATAATGCTCGATTCAGCAATGCTGCTGATTCTATGAATGCTGTTAAAAATAAAGTTGAAACAGACAATCAGCTAAGGCAAAAAGACGAAGCTATGGTTGAATTGCGGCAGCGTTTACAGGCATCCAATGATTCGGCCGCATATTATAAAAAACTTCAGAAGGAATCACCCGCTGTTAAGCCTGATACTATTCAAAAAAAGACTTCCTGGTTTAAACGATACCTGGGAATTGGCGGCAAAAAGAAAAAGCCTTTGGTTAAGACAGATACTGTCCAGACCGTTAATTATGATAGTCGGCAGGAATATTATGAATCGGAAGCCGATCTTGCCAACAAGCAATTAGGTAAAATTGAAGAAGACAAAAGCGATTTGGCATTACAAAGAATTAATTATACCCGTGAAAATAATCTGGTAGTTGATTCCTCCGAATACAAAAGAAATCTGTCCCTGGTTCAAAAGAGAATACAACAGAATTCCGATTCAATTGCTTTGTTGCAACGACGGTTGCAAAGATCGAACGACTCGGGTGCTTATTATAAAAAGCTCATGCTTGATGCGGATGAAAATGCTGATACGCAGAAGCGTAAATGGTATCAAAACTTGTTCACATCAGAAAAAAAGAAGCAAAGCAGGATAGATGCTGAAAATAATAACCGTGAACAGAATATCCAGCAGCAGCAATATTATGATGACAATGTAAAGAACATGCAAACCAGGATCAGCGATCTGGAAAGAAGAAACAGGGATCTGCAATCTTCTTATCAATCATATAATTCAGACAGGTATGTAAGCAGGGGAAATAATTTTCCTGTTACTCCCGTTGTTGTATATGATGGCAATAATAACCGGGTTAATAACAACCAGGAAATAGCCAATCTTCGAGCGCAACTTCAAAATCTGCAAAACGAAGTTAATTATGACGCTCGTGGTAAAAGCGTGGTAGATACCTTAAACACTTTAAAAGTTCAACCCATTCCATTAACTACCCAGGTTACGGCAGCATCTGTCGATACTTCGCAGGTAAGCCAGTTAAGAAATGAAATAAACCAGTTAAGGGTTCAATTAGACAGTATAAAAAACAAGCCTGCTCCTGTTGTAGCTGAAAAGATACCGAAACCTGAGGCTACTAAGTATGATGTCGCCGGCTTTCCTGTTATAAGCGTTTATTTTAAAATGGGTTCGGTAACATTAACAAGCGACCAGCTAAACAAGATTACTCCGTTTGGTACCGTTGCAACAAAAAACAAAGATGCTGCAATAATCCTTAAAGGCTTTACTGATCCGGTTGGTAATACTGCAAAAAATAAAATTATTGCTAATAAAAGGTCAGTGTATATAAAAGACTTTCTGGTGTCTAAATATAAGATCAGTAACACCCGGATCACTATTGAAGAGCCGGCAGACAGTGAGTCCAACACAACTAAGAAAGCGAATCCTCTTGACAGGCGGGTTGATCTGCAGTTTCAGTAATTGCTATCCCCAACAAGGAATATTCTAAGACGCAATCTTTATTCAACCACACTAATTTACTTTTAACCATTAACCATTACTTTTGACGAAACATGAAAAATAGTAAATGGGTAGGAATTTTTGGTGTAGTGTTGTTATATGTTGCGGCATGGCAGCCCTGGATAACGGTTGTTTCGAAAAATATTACTATAACAGGTATAAATACTGACGGAACAAATTTTGGAAAGCCTGCACTTATGAATCTTATTGTCAGCGGAATAGCTGCTGTGTTCTTCCTGTATTATTCGGTAATGGCTAAACGTGCTAACCTGTTCTTTTGCGCTTTTAATATTGCGTGGAGCATCCGGAATTATGTTATTGTTTCTATGTGCAGGGGAGGGGAATGCCCGGAGAAAAAATTTGGTTTGTATCTCCTAATGATATCAGCAATCATCATTATGCTGGCTTCACTATTCCCAGACATTAAGATTAAGGTTCATGAAGATGAAGCTGATAAGGAACTTATATGAAGTGATCACTTATATACCTTCGATCAGCCTGGCAATTCCGAAAGCACATGCAGCGGCTACAGCACCAATCAGCATTACACGAAGCCCGCCGCTGATAGCATTTACACCCGTGATCCTGCTTTTAAAATAACCAAACACAAAAAGGCAGATCAGGGTAATTGCAGCCGATATTTTTAAACCATTAATACCATCAGCAACAAAAAAATAAGGAGACAAAGGGATAATTCCACCAACAATATAAGAGATCCCTATATTGAAAGCACTTTTCCTGGCGCGCTTTTCATCCGGCTTCTCTAATCCAAGTTCATATTTCATCATAAAATCCACCCATTTATCCTTGTCTTTAGTCATTTCTTCTACAGCCTGTTGCTGCACGTCTTCACTTAATCCAAGGTTAGCGAAAAAGTCTTTAACTTCTTCCTTTTCACGTTGCGGCACTAGTTCCACTTCTTGATGCTCTCTTTTTAATTCTGAATTATAGTGGTCTATTTCTGTTTTGCCTGCCAGGTAGCCTCCTAACCCCATAGCTATGGAACCTGCTGCTATTTCTGCAAGGCCCGCAATAATTATCAGGCTTGTGGAATTAACAGCACCACTCAATCCGGCGGCAAGAGCAAATGGTACGGTTAAACCATCAGACATGCCTATTACAATGTCTCTGATTAAATCTGAACTTTGAAGGTGGTGCTCTGTATGATCATGCGGTACATGTGACTCCAATTTTTATAATTTATATGTTATCGTATGCATTGCCCGGGATGAAAACATCAAAGGCTTAAAGATACTTAGTAAACGCTTAAACCAACAATGAACAATTAATTAAGAATCAATTTAATACCTGCAGGCTTTTATCAATTATCTTAATACATTCAAAAATCTGTTCCCTGTTGATTAATAAGGGAGGTGCAAACCTTATTTTATCACCATGCGTAGGTTTTGCCAGTAAACCATTTTCTTTCAATTCAAAACAAAGTTTTAACGCAGCATCAGGATTTTGGTGCTGAATAATAACAGCATTAAAAAGACCTTTTCCACGCACTGAGGCTATATAAGGCGAATCAAGTTTCATTAATTCATTCCTCATCACTTCACCCATTATTGCCGAGTTTTCAATCATTTGCTCATCTTTTAAAACCTGTAGTGCAGCGATCGCAACTTTACAAGCCAATGGATTTCCCCCGTAAGTGCTTCCATGCTCCCCGGGCTGAATGTTCATCATGATATTGTCATCACAAAGTACGGCACTCACCGGCAATGTTCCGCCACTAAGGGCTTTACCCAGTATCAGCATATCTGGTCTTACGTTTTCATGATCGCAGGCCAGTAATTTTCCTGTTCTGCCCAGTCCGGTTTGTATTTCATCGGCAATAAACAAAACGTTGTAAAAGGTGCAAAGGTCTCTGACACCTTTGAGATATCCTTTATCAGGAACAATTACACCTGCTTCACCCTGGATAGGCTCCACCATAAATGCAGCAACGTTGGTATCCTGCAATGCCTTTTCCAGGGCGGGTAAATCATTAAAAGGAATTATTTCAAATCCGGGCATGTATGGCCCAAAGCCTTTATAGCTTAGGGGATCGGTAGAAGCAGAAATAGCTGCAAGTGTTCTTCCCCAGAAATTATTTTCTGCAAAGATTACTTTCGCCCTGTTATCAGGAACTCCTTTTTTTACATATGCCCACCGTCGTGCGAGCTTTATAGCTGTTTCGCCGGCTTCCACACCGGTGTTCATAGGTAATACCTTATCGTATCCGAAGTATGATGTGATAAATTTTTCATATACTCCCAGCAGGTTATTATGAAACGCCCGGGAGGTGAGTGTAAGTTGTTGTGCCTGTTCAATTAATGCGGCAATGATTCTGGGATGACAGTGTCCCTGGTTAACGGCGGAATAGCCGCTGAGAAAATCATAGTAACGTTTTCCTTCTACGTCCCACAAAAAAACTCCTTCACCTTTAGTGAGTACAACGGGAAGGGGATGATAATTATGTGCACCGAATTTATTTTCAAGATCGATAAAGTATTCAGTATTGGTGGCTAAGTCAGTTCCGGAAATTTGCATGTGTTACATTGAAAAAGCATTAAAGATTACCCATAAAAGGGCACAAGGCGGCCATGAAAACGTTAACAGGATCAGGAGTGATCGAGAAAATCCAAATTCTGTGCGAGGAAAAACAGTATGTTGATGGTAGCTTTAATATGTGCTGTTTGATGCAAGATAATTAAATCTGCTTAAACCGGTGGAGTTTCGTTAGAAACTAGTCTTATAGGTTTATAGTGTATTATTGTTAGTGAAATTACGTTTATGGAAATACTTGAAAACTTTTCATTAAAGAAGTACAATACTTTTGGTATAAATGCCAGGGCAGCATATTTTACCACTTTTAATTCTTCAGAACAACTGCATGAATTGCTTGATCGAAATGATCCGCAGGGAAAGCCAGTGTATATTCTTGGTGGAGGAAGTAACCTGTTATTTACTGAAGACGTAGACGGACTGGTTTTAAAGAATGAAATAATGGGTATTCAGGTAGTAAATGAAGATGAAGAGTACTACTATGTAAAGGCAGGCGCAGGCGAGAACTGGCACCGGTTTGTATTATATTGTATTGAAAAAAATATGGCAGGTGTTGAAAATCTTTCTCTGATACCAGGCAATGTTGGTGCCGGCCCTATGCAAAACATCGGTGCTTACGGCGTAGAATTAAAAGATATCTTTCATGAATTGGAAGCTTTTCATCTTAAAGAAAAAAAATCAGCCGTATTTAACCGGGCAGCCTGTTCATTCGGTTACCGTGAAAGTGTTTTTAAAACTTATAATAAAAATCAGTTTGCAATTCTTACGGTAACATTTAAACTCTTCAAACAACCGCATTTTAATACCAGTTACGGAGCCATAGAACAGGAGCTGCAAAAAATGAATGTACCTGAATTAAGTATCAGCGCCATCAGCCAGGCGGTAATCAATATTCGTCGTACTAAGTTACCCGATCCGGCTAGCATCGGTAATGCCGGAAGTTTCTTTAAAAACCCCGAAGTTTCAGCCTCCCGGTTTTCAGCATTGAAAGAACACTTTCAGGACATTATCGGATATCCTTTACCTAATAACCAGGTAAAACTAGCAGCAGGTTGGATGATTGAGCAATGCGGATGGAAAGGCTACCGGAAAGGAGACGCGGGCTGCCATGAAAAGCAGGCATTGGTATTAGTAAACTATGGTTCCGCAAGCGGTAAAGAAATTTATGAATTGAGTGAAGAAATACTGGAAAGTGTACAGGAAAAGTTTGGAGTTATATTGGAAAGGGAAGTGAATATTGTCTGAACTGTGATTTATGTGATGTAATGATTGACTATGATTAAAGAAAATCACAGTTAATCATTACATCACATAAATCACAGTTTAGGACTACGCATCGAAATCATCTTCGCTGCTAAACGACGCGGTTCCGAGATTTACCATAGAACCCATCAGGTCTTTAAACTCGATTTTGTTTTCAATGATCTTTTTACTGATCAATGAATAGGCTGCCAAACCGTGTAACACAAATTCCATCAATAAGGCATTCTCCGTATCGTTTGCATGAGGAAAGAATTTCTTAACCAGTGCGTTCAAACCATCAACTTTATACAGTTGCAATACTTTGTTCTTATCAGTTACATTTAAAAAGATGTCGATAGCATTACCACTGTCAAACCACCTGATAATGGCTTTATAAGGGTTTTCATCTTCCTTACTTACGTCTTTCCCCGGATTCCTTCTTTTTTTAATCGTTTCAGGATTTGGAAAGTATTGAATGAATAAGGAGCGGATGGATTTATCCAGTAAATTCATGGAAACCTGAAAAGGACCTTCCTGCTCCCCTTCGTAAACCAGTTCAATTTTACCGGTAATAGAAGGGATGATTCCAACAAGGTCATTGATCCATACCTGAGTATTTTTTTCATTGTTCAGGATTAACCTTCTCTCTGCCGAGCTCACCGCGTTCTCATAGGCGGCAATGGTGAGTCGTGCAGAAACCCCGCTTTTCTTATCTACATATTCATTGTTTCTTGCTTCGAACGAAACCTGCTCTATAAGCCGTTTTACAAGGTCACTGACTTTTATTTTATCTTTCTGATCAGCATGAATATCAGCTTCCTGTTCCGTAATAGCCAGGGATGTTTCTATGCTTTTCGGATAATGGGTAAGGATCTGGCTTTCGATCCTGTCTTTCAGTGGCGTAACAATGGAACCACGGTTGGTATAGTCTTCAGGGTTAGCAGTAAATACAAAAAGTATATCCAGCGGCAGGCGTAGTTTAAAGCCTCTTATCTGGATATCACCCTCTTCAAGGATATTGAATAATGCAACCTGGATTCTTGCCTGCAAATCGGGAATCTCATTAATAACAAAGATGCCCCTGTTGCTTTTGGGAATGATGCCGTAATGAATTACCCGTTCGTCTGCAAAGCTCAATCGCAGGTTCGCTGCTTTAATAGGATCAATATCCCCGATAAGATCCGCAACGCTTACATCCGGAGTGGCCAGTTTTTCGCCATATCGTTCGCTGCGATGCAGCCAGCTTATTGGTGTGGCCTCCCCTTTTTCTTTAATAATATCTTTTGCATACTTTGATATTGGATTTAGCGGATCATCATTAATTTCACTTCCTTCCAACACCGGAATATATTCATTAAGCAATTTCGTCATCTGCCTTGCCATCCTGGTTTTGGCCTGACCACGCAATCCTAAAAATAAAATGTTATGCTTGCTTAGCAAGGCTCTTTCGGTATCCGGAATTACAGAATCTTCATATCCGAGAACACCTGGAAAAGTCAATTCTTTACTTTGTAATTTTTTAACAAGGTTGCGGCGAATTTCTTCCTTTACGCTTACCGACTCATATCCGGCTTTTTTTAAAGCTCCTAACGTATTAATATTTTTGATGTCCATTTTTTATTTTTAAATTTCTTTATTTATGTTTTGATTACCATCTTTCCGTTTCAGCAATTAAAACTGCTTGATGAGGGCTGATAGCTGGCTGCTGACAGCTAGTATAAAGTTTTCCTTTTTCCACTTTCAAAATCTTTAAAGATAAAGGTTCCCAGTTTATCCAGAGATGCAAAAAAAGCTTTGCCATTATTTGTTTCGGTGAATTCCTGTACAAAACGCTGCAGGTATGGGTCTGAAGCGATCATGAAAGTTGTTATCGGGATCTTTAATTTTTTGCATTGCGCTGCCAGGTTTAAACAACGGCTGGTAATTTTCCTGTCTAGTCCGAAACTGTTTTTATAATAACGTTTACCCACTTTTAAGCAGGTGGGCTTGCCATCTGTAATTACAAAAATCTGTTTCCTCCTTCTGCGAAGGATGTCCATACCCATTTCCAGTCCGGCTACGGTGTTTGTATGGTAAGGACCAACCTGCAGATAGGGGAGGTCCTTGATTTCTACCGGCCAGGCGTCATTGCCGAAAACAACAATGTCCAGGGTGTCTTTAGGATATTTGGTGGTAATAAGTTCACTCAATGCCATGGCAACTTTTTTAGCAGGAGTAATCCTGTCTTCACCATACAGAATCATTGAGTGGGAAATATCAATCATCAAAACGGTGGATGTCTGTGATTTGAAATCCGTTTCCCTGATCTGAAGGTCATCTTCCTGCATCATTCCGTCTAATCCATTATTGATTTGTGAATTACGGATGGATTCTGTAAAATCAATCTGTTCAAGCATATCGCCGAACTGAAATGGCCTGGTTTCAGGGTTCGTTTCATCTCCTAATCCAGGCTTAAACGTATTATGATCACCGGATTTGGTTTTCTTCAGTTTACCGAAGATTTCTTCCAAAGAGCGTTTTCTGATACCCTGTTCGGTTTTAGGCGTGATCTTTATTTCACCGGTTTGTTTATTCTCATCAATGTATCCTTTGTCTTTAAGGTCATCAATGAAATCACCCATACCATACTCTTCATTGGTAAATGAATACTCTTTGTCTAATTCGTTCAGCCATTGCAGCGCCTCGCTTACATCACCGCTCGTATAGGTAATTGAAGGAACAAGTTCATTAACTGTTCAAAGGGTGTCTTGCCTTCCTTGCTGGGATCAAATTTTGAAAAATAATGGCCTTTCATATTAATATTATTTTGTTCTTGTATCAGGAACGTTATTTAGTATTTTTTGCGGTAAGAATACACTTTAAAATTACGTATCACCGCCGGGATTTATATTAGCTACAGGTTAATATTCAGGAAGGTGTTATATCTGATAATTACCTGTTCCACCCAATGTACGATATTTATGTATCTTAATGGCGCTGTTAATTTAAAATAACAATGAAGTAGTTATTTAGTTGTATGAAACGGTATTAGGTATGAGGATGGGGTAGGAGGTTCTTAAAATTTTAGCACCTACTTACTTTAATTGTCTTTTATACAGTTGTATCGCATTTTCATAACCCAGGTACAAAGCATCTGAAATTAGTGCATGGCCTATCGAAACTTCCAGGAGCCCTGGGATATTCTGAGAGAAAAAACGGAGATTTTCCAGATCGAGGTCATGACCTGCATTAATTCCCAATCCATGATCCAGGGCTTTTTTGGCAGCCGCTACATAGAGGTCAATAGCTTTTTGAGGATTCGAAGGGAAATTTCTGGCATATCCTTCTGTATACAGTTCAATACGATCTGTTCCGGTTGCAGCCGCTCCTGCTACCATCTCCATAACCGGATCAACAAATATTGAAACGCGTATGCCGCTAGTCTTAAAAATTTTAATGATTTCTATAAGGTAATCTTTGTGCTGAACAGTATCCCATCCATGGTCTGATGTTAATTGTCCTTCAGCGTCCGGAACCAATGTTACCTGGTCAGGTTTTACTTGCAGTACAAGATCTACAAACTTCTTTTCACGGCAATTGCCTTCTATATTAAATTCTGTAGTGATAATTTTTTTTATATCCCGCACATCCTGATACCGGATATGCCGCTCATCTGGCCGGGGATGAACTGTAACGCCATCCGCACCGAATAGCTGTGCGTCATTTGCAGCTTTAATTACATCAGGATTATTTCCTCCCCTGCTATTACGTAACGTGGCAAACTTGTTTATATTGATACTTAACCTGGTCATGCGTAAAGTTATTTCAAACCGGTGTTATGTTAATCTTAATTGACGTATTATCTATCCTTCGTTCGGATAGTTTTTTAACCGCAGAGGAGAAGCCATTACCGAAGATCGCCTAACTATATAAATAAAGTAATTAATGTGTTTCTTCTACCTTAACAATTTTAGTGGCAAATAAATTTTTGCCATCCATATTTTTTATATCAACAAAATAGTCGCCGGCCGGTAATGTTTCCAAATCATCAATGGAAGTTTGATTGGTACCTTTTTTAAGGTTCCACTTCAGCATTTTTATAATTTTTAATTTTTTGTCAAGCATTTGAACTATAGCAGAGGCGTTGTTTTCAACGATCACTTCAAAAGACAAACTGGAAAGAAAAGGATTAGGGAAAATACTTACCTGAGTGCTCATAAAGGCCATAAGATTAATTTTTTTTTAGATAGGTAAACAATCGATTTATTAAACACCAATCCCTGTTCCAATTTTCCAAATGGTTTAAAATCAATATGCTAGAAGTTGTTCTACCTAAATAAATTTTCCATTTTTAGGAAAATACTTCATTATATGGGAAAAATACTATCCAACATGTGGTTTTCTGCACAGTTAATTAAAGATAATAAAAAGAATGATTGATGCCGGTTGCTGATTAAAAGCGTGCAATAAGTTTTACATTTAATAATCTTGGGGTAAGCCTGTTAGGTACTGTAAATATTGTATTGGAGAAATCCTTGATCAGCAGGTAAGAAATAGTGTTTGCACGGTCAATAATATTAAATACTTCGGCAGTTACCCATATATTTTGGAAATCACGGAATGGGTTATGGCTTCTTCGTTTACTTTTATCGCTGTCGAGCAAAAGGGCGCTAAAACCAATATCAATACGGATATAGGGATCAATAATCAAAGCATTGCGGTATTTTACACTATTAGGAATGTTATAAGGCAGGTTACTGCCATAGATCGTATTCAGGTAAACCTTAAAATTTTTATTGGTGGCCAGATAATCCTGAAAGAATAATCCAAAAGTGATAAGACGGTCAGTAGGTCTCCTGAACCAGCCACCCTGTTGTAAGGAACTGTCTACAGGCTGATTAAGCGAATCCAGTTTATAGTTGTAATAATAATCACCGTCAATATTTTCGCGGGTTCGCATGAAACCCAAACTAACCCAGCTTTCCGCATCCTTTACGATTTCCCCGAACAAGCGCATCTCAATTCCGGTAGCATACGCTTTGGCATTGTTTTCTCCCGAGTAACGGATGCGTACATTATCTATATCATAAGGCACCACGTCGCGCATATTTTTATAATAAGCTTCAGTTGTAAGCCTGAACGGACGTTCGGCCGAATTAAAATTGTAATCGAACCCACCGGAGACCTGCCAGCTTTTTTGGGCTTTCAACGCTGTGTTAATGGAACCATCATAGCGGCGGTACTCCCGGTAAAAAGCCGGCTGGTCGTAAATACCGATAGCACCCCTGAAAATAACGTCCCGTTTCCATTTGGAGGCTTTCCATG
>CAXSIE010000136.1:0-2810 GCA_964237295.1 uncultured Flavihumibacter sp.
TCAGTTGCATTTTTCGAATGTGGTCGGTATGAATGAAAGGGCATACATCACTCAAACAACCGATGACTTTTTTAAAGGAGATATCCGGTTTGGATTTAATTTATCAAGGATTTTTAAAGTAAGTAACAGAAGGAAATAATATTTATTCATAAAAAGTCCGGCTATTGTAAAACAATAGCCGGACTTTTTTTTGTAAAAAATATCAATAAATAAACTTCCGTTTAAAAATCGTTTACTTTATACTCCTAACATAAAAGTTTATGAATATAAAGATGCCTCGAAAAAGTTCCTTTGTTTTAATAATAATTTTTTTTTCCGTACTTAATAGTGTTGGTCAATCCGGTTTGAGGTGGGCATTAGACGGTAATTCTTATACCAAGGTGGAAAATGGTGAGATTGTTCAATACCTGCTTCCGGCCAATACAAAAACCGTGTTGATTTCAAAAGATAAGCTGGTGCCGGCCGGTCAATCAACTCCCTTGTTTATAAGAAGTTTCGATTTCTCAGATGATAACAGCAAGGTACTTATTTACACCAATTCTAAAAAAGTATGGAGACAGGATACCCGTGGAGACTATTGGGTACTAAATACAAAATCAAATGAACTTTCACAGTTAGGTAAATCAAGGCCTGCTTCATCGCTCATGTTCGCGAAAATTTCGCCTGACGGAAATAAGGCAGCTTACGTTAGCGAACATAACATTTATATGGAAGATATTACTTCTCATGAAATTAAAGTATTAACCTCAACGGAAGGAACAAAGAAACTGATCAATGGCACGTTTGATTGGGTGTATGAAGAAGAATTCGACTGTCGCGACGGTTTTCGCTGGAGCCCCGACAGTAAATCAATTGCTTACTGGCAAATAGATGCTAACCAGATTCGTGACTATCTGATGTTAAATACTACTGATTCCATTTATCCTTTTACAGTACCTGTGGAATATCCAAAGGTAGGTGAGGCGCCTTCGCCTTATAAAATCGGTGTTATTTCTCTTACAAATGCAACAACCAAATGGCTGAATATTCCCGGCGACCATCGTCAGAGTTACCTGCCGAGAATGGAATGGGCGGGTAATTCAAATGAGATTATCCTGCAACAACTGAATCGTAAACAGAACGAGAGCCGGATTATGATTTGTAATGTGCCGGATGAAACTGTTAAAGAAATTTACAAAGAGAACGATGAAGCGTTCATTGATATCAATAATAGCGTTCAGAATGATGATGTAACAGGATGGGATTGGATCAATAAGAATAAGGAGTTTGTTTGGTTGAGTGAAAAAGATGGCTGGAGGCATATTTACCGGATAAGCAGGGATGGCAAAAAAGAATCCATCATTACTAAGGGGAATTATGATGTTATTAAAGTGAACCTTATCGATGAAAAATCAGGATGGATTTATTTTATGGCATCCCCTGAAAATGCTACGCAAAAATATTTGTTCAGGGTAAAACTTGATGGCACCGGGAAAGCCGAACGTATATCTCCTGCCGATGAACCGGGAACGCATGCTTATTACATTTCACCAAACGGATTATATGCGCAACATTCTTTTAGTAATGCTTATACGCCACCGGTAACCGAATGGATCAATCTGGCAAAGAACACCTCCCTGGGTGCGCCTTCCATTATACCCGACAGGATAACGTTCTCAAAAAAATATAATAACGTTGAATTCTTTAAAATAACTACAGAAGAAGGCGTTGAAATGGATGGATGGATGATTAAGCCCGCTCATTTCGATAGTACAAAAAAATATCCGGTGTTGTTCTATGTTTACGGTGAACCTGCGGCTCAAACGGTAACGGACGCTTACGGCAGCGCTCGCATGCGGTTGTTTAACGGAAACATGGCGGAAGAAGGTTACATTCAAATGAGCCTTGATAACAGGGGAACACCAGCTCCTAAGGGAAGGGTATGGCGTAAAAGTATTTATCGTCAGATAGGACGGATAAATATCCGGGACCAGGCGCTTGCTTGCAAGAAAATAATTACCTGGCCTTTTGTTGATCCAAAACGGATAGCCGTATGGGGTTGGAGCGGCGGCGGTTCCAGTACCTTAAATTTATTATTTCAATATCCGGATCTCTATCAAACCGGTGTTGCTATTGCCGCGGTAGGTAATCAATTGAGCTATGATAATATTTATCAGGAGCGTTATATGGGACTACCGCAGGAAAACAGGCAGGACTTTATTCTGGGCTCTCCGGTTACTTATGCTAAAAATCTTAAAGGGAATTTATTGTACATGCATGGCACCGGAGATGATAATGTTCATTATCAGAACGCAGAATTACTGATTAATGAATTGGTAAAAAACAATAAGATATTTTCATTGATGTCTTATCCTAACAGAACGCATAGTATATCAGAAGGAGAAGGAACTTCCCGGCATGTTTCAACAATGTTCACTGATTTTATAAGAAAAAATTGTCCGGGTGGTGGAAGGTAACTCTTAAATGTCAGTGATAATAGACAATTTTGCCTGCAGCGATCTAGTGGAAACATCAGGCATTGTGTTCCTAATATATAATCTGCAGTTAGCATAATAATAAGCAACAAGGACTCGGCGGCGCAAAGCTGTAATAAGAAATTGCTTCCTTTCATTAGCGCTTCCATCTTTGTGGCCTCACAGTAGATTAGTTAAAAGCAGGCGGCTGCTAACTTTTTCAAAGAAATTTTAAAAAAACTTTTGCTTGTATACTCCTAGCGCATACCTTTGCACTCCCAATTAAAAATTGGGATTTACTTATGTCACAGCGAATTAGAATAAAACTTCAGTCTTACGATCACAATCTGGTGGATA
>CAXSIE010000136.1:2820-3819 GCA_964237295.1 uncultured Flavihumibacter sp.
CTGCTGAAAAAATTGTGAAAACGGTTCGCAGTACAGGCGCCGTTGTCACAGGTCCGATTCCCTTACCAACACATAAGAAAATATTCACGGTTTTACGTTCTCCCCACGTTAATAAAAAAGCCCGTGAACAATTCCAGCTCTGCACTCACAAACGTTTATTGGATATCTATACTTCTTCATCAAGAACTGTAGATGCATTGTCAAAGCTGGATCTTCCTTCCGGGGTAGAAGTTGAAATTAAAGCATAACCACCTTAGAGTGGTTATGGGTGTTAACTATAACAATGTTAACTTAAGTTCTTAATAATTATCTCATCTCTCAACTCTGCATTTGCAGAAAAAAAGAGCTCTGAACTCATAAGCCAGGTAAATTTTCTGACGTTTCAGAAATCTGGTCAACATATAAACAAGCCGTTCGGGGTTTGTTTACTATCGGTACTTCCACCACCCGTTCAAAGCATTGCAAACGGGTAATTGTAGCCGCATTTAAAATAATATGTCGCCCGGCTACGGCGGTTAAAGGGAAAAGGTCGATAGCAAACGGGGATTGAAGTCTATGGGTTATCCATATATGACTGTCCTTTCAACCCTGAAGGCGCAAATTGAATTACGATGAAAGGGATTATTGGAAAGAAAATTGGAATGACCAGCGTCTTTACTCCCGATGGCAAGCAAACTGCTTGTACCATCATAGAAGCAGGTCCCTGTGTAGTAACACAGGTTAAGACCCAAGATTCAGACGGTTACAACGCCATCCAGGTAGCATTCGGCGACAAAAAAGAAAAACACTCCGTCAAAGCCGAAATAAATCACTTCGCAAAGTCGAATACCTCTCCCAAGAGTTTTGTAACGGAATTCCGCGATCATACTGCTGTCAAGAGTTTAGGTGAAACAATCACTGTAGACATATTTACTGAAGGTGAACAGGTGCATGTTGTAGGCACTACAAAAGGTAAGGGTTTCCAGGGTGTGGTAAAACGTCACGGTTTTGGTGGTGTGG
>CAXSIE010000136.1:3831-10990 GCA_964237295.1 uncultured Flavihumibacter sp.
ATCCGTCAAGGGTATTCAAAGGCATGCGCATGGCAGGCAGAATGGGTGGAGACAGGGTGAAGATGAAGGGATTGAAAGTGGTGAAGATTTTCGCAGAAAAAAATTACATTTTAGTAAGTGGTTCAGTTCCTGGCCACAATGGTTCAATCGTTTTAATACAGAAGTAATATGCAAGTAGAAGTTTTAAATATTCAAGGCGCTACAACTGGCAGGTCGGTTGAACTTCCTGAAGAAATTTTTGGAGTTGAACCAAATGATCATGTTATATACCTGGCTGTAAAGCAATTTTTAGCAGCTCGCCGTCAAGGTACGCATAAAGTAAAAACACGCGCTGAAGTGCAAGGTGCTTCACGCAAGTTACATAAACAAAAAGGTACCGGTGGTTCAAGAAAGGGAAATATCCGTAACCCGCTTTACAAAGGTGGTGGTACTATTTTCGGACCAAAACCTCATGGATACGATTTTAAACTCAATCGTAAAGTGAAAGATCTCGCTAAAATTTCCGCCCTCGCTCACAAGGCTAAAGCAAATGCCATTGTTGTTTTAGAAGATATTACTATTGAAGCTCCTGAACCTGTCTGGTAAAAAGACTTTGTTTGTTACTCCGGAATATGATGATAACGTTTATCTGTCTTTAAGAAATATTTATTCAATTCAGGGCACATTGCTTAGTGATATGAACACTTATGATATCATGAATGCAAATGTGCTGGTTCTTACAGAAAGTGCAGCAAAGATATTTAGTGAGCAGGAAGAAGTAACAGAAGCCGGGGTGTAACATTATTTGAAATCTGTTTAGTAAATAATTACAGCTGATTTCAGATTCAATTTTTCAAATTTCAAATTAAGATTAGGATGAAATTATCCGAAGTATTGGTAAAGCCGGTTTTAACGGAAAAAGCAAATGCACAACAGGAAAAATTGCGCAGGTATGCTTTCAAGGTAAACAGAAAGGCTAATAAATTAGAGATAAAGAAAGCCGTGGAAGAGTTTTATGGAGTAACGGTAATCAACGTTAATACCAGTGTGGTACCTGGTAAAACTAAAACACGCTCCACAAAGGCAGGTTATATACAGGGTATGAAACCGGCTTTTAAAAAAGCGATGATAACAGTGGCGGAAGGAGAAAGTATAGACCTTTACTCTAATATTTGATAATAAATCATTAAAGCAGGCGAAGCTGATAATTCGCAGTAAAAAAAATAAAATGGCGTTAAAGAAATACAAACCGATGACCGCCGGCACCAGATGGAGAATTGGTAATGCTTACGCGGAAATTACTTCAGATACTCCTGAAAAGAGTTTGTTGGAAAAGGTTAAAGTTACCGCCGGTAGAAACGTGCAGGGAAGAAGAACTACCAGGAATATGGGTGGCGGACACAAAAAAATGTATCGCACCATCGATTTCAAAAGAGATAAGAAAGGTATTGCGGCTACTGTTGCCAGCATTGAGTACGATCCGAACCGTACCGCCTTTATCGCTTTATTAAATTATGCAGATGGAGAAAAAAGATACATTCTTGCTCCTCAGGGCATTCAGGTTGGAGGCACCGTTATAAGTGGTGATGAGGTGGCTCCTGAGATCGGTCATGCATTGCAACTAAAAAATATGCCATTGGGAACGATGGTTCATAATATTGAAATGCAACCGGGACAAGGTGGTAAAATTGCAAGAAGTGCCGGTTCTTCAGCCCAGCTTAGTAATAAAGAAGCTAAATATGCAGTTCTTAAAATGCCTTCCGGTGAGTTAAGAAAAGTATTGATTAATTGCTATGCCACCGTTGGTGTGGTGAGTAACAGTGATCATAGTCTTCAGAGTATGGGTAAAGCCGGAAGAAATCGTTGGAGAGGCATTCGCCCAAGAACAAGAGGTGTAGCAATGAACCCGGTAGATCATCCAATGGGTGGTGGGGAAGGTAAAGCTTCCGGTGGACAGCCTCGTTCCAGGAACGGTCAGTATTCAAGAGGTTTGAAAACAAGAACAAGAGGTAAAGGAAGCGACAAACTTATCATCCAGAGAAAGAATGGTAAAAAGTTAGCTAAATAAAATCCTGAATAAATCATTATTGTATTATCACTAATTAATAATTAATAACGAAACCATTATGGCTCGTTCAGTTAAAAAAGGTCCTTACGTAGCAGAACATCTTGAAAAAAAGGTGTTGGCTGTTAATGATGGAAAGTCGAAGAAAGGTGTTATAAAAACCTGGAGCCGCCGCTCTACCATTACTCCTGATTTTGTGGGACATACTTTTGCTGTTCACAACGGTAATAAGTTTATCCCTGTTTACGTAACTGAGTTTATGGTAGGACATAAGTTGGGTGAATTTGCACCTACAAGAAATTTCAGAGGACATTCCAGCAAAAAAATTGCCTAATAATAGTTGCAGTTCAATGTCTGAAACTAATATATAGATTCGGCGAGAACTAAACCTGTAACATAGAACTAAATAAAATGGAAGCAGTAGCTAAATTAAGAAACTATCCCACATCCCCCAGAAAGATGCGTTTGCTTGCAGACCTGATCCGTGGTTTGAACGTGGAAAAGGCTTTGGCTGAATTGGAGCACAATACCAAACACCCCGCAGTTCCGTTGCGTAAATTAGTACTTTCAGCTATTAATAACTGGAAGCAAAAAAATGAGGGCGGAGATGAAGGAGGCCTGGTAGTGAAAACTATCATGGTTGATGGCGCCAGGGTGTTGAAACGTATGAGGCCAGCTCCTCAGGGACGTGGCTACCGTGTAAGGAAACGTAGTAATCATGTTACTGTTGTTGTGGATACCAAGGCATAATTTGTAAGTGCCGGAGATTTCGAGTAATAAAACTAAATGTTTAAACTAAATTAACTAAATACCGAATATGGGTCAGAAAACAAATCCTATTGGTGCAAGGTTAGGAATTATACGTGGCTGGGAAAGTAACTGGTACGGAAATAAAAGGGATTACTCCGTAAAATTAATTGAGGATCACAAGATCCGTACTTACCTGATGGCTCGTATCAACAAAGGTGGAATTGCAAAGATTGTAATTGAACGTACGCTGGGAAAGCTGATCGTAACGATTCATACCTCCAAGCCTGGGATCATTATAGGTAAAGGTGGAAATGAAGTAGACAGGATCAAGGAAGAATTGAAGAAACTGACCGGAAAAGATGATGTGCAGATTAACATTCTTGAAATCCGCCGTCCGGAACTGGATGCAAATATAGTGGCAGACACTATTGCAAAACAGATTGAAAATCGTATCAATTATAAGAGGGCTATTAAAATGGCAATTGCTTCATCGCTTCGTATGGGCGCGGAAGGAATTAAAGTTAAGGTTAGTGGCCGTTTGGGAGGTGCTGAAATTGCCCGTTCAGAGGAAATTAAACAAGGACGTACCCCATTGCATACTTATCGTATGGATATTGATTATGCTTCTATTTTTGCCCTTACTGTTTATGGTAAAATAGGCATCAAGGTATGGATATGTAAAGGTGAGGTACTGACTAAAAGAGACCTTAATCCAAATTTTGTCGGTGGTAAGAGTGATGTAAGCGATAGAAGAGACAGAAGGCCGGGTGGTGAAAGAGAGGAGAGAGGTCCCGATAGAAGGGATAACAGAGCAGGTAGTGGAAACGACCGTGGAGGTGGAGACCGTGGCGGTGGAAGAAGTGGTGGTAATAGCGGTGGTGGAAGAGATAACAGAAGATAAGTTTGATCATCCGGAACCATTAGCCGGGTAATAGTTTGGTATTAATATTATTCAAAATCTTTTGAGTTAGTGTGTTCCTTAAATTCACAGCTCATAATTTATAACTGACAACTTTTATGTTACAGCCAAAAAGGACGAAGCACCGGAAAATGCAGCGGGGCAGGATGAAAGGTAATACAAAGAGAGGGGCAACTATTGAATTTGGTTCTTTTGCGTTGAAGGCCATGGAACCGATTTGGTTAACTGACCGTCAGATAGAGTCTGCACGCCAGGCATTAACAAGACATATGAAAAGGGAAGGAAGCGTTTGGATCCGTGTATTTCCTGATAAGGCGATTACCCGTAAACCAGCTGAAGTTAGAATGGGTAAAGGTAAAGGTGCACCGGATCATTGGGCGGCAGTGGTTCAGCCAGGTAGGATTTTATTCGAAGCAGACGGAGTGCCTGCCCAGGTAGCAAAAGAAGCATTTGAACTGGCAGCTCAAAAATTGCCTATAAGAACAAAATTTGTGACCAGAAGGGATTACTCAGCATAGTTAATTTATTAGAAAGTTTACTGTTAGAAACAGCATTCCTTCCATTAATGCAAGAGTATACCTAATAATAAGTTTTCAGATTTCAAATTGAAATAAAAATGTTAAAAAAAATTGATTTCGTTAAAAGTGTAAGAGAGATGAGCGAATCTGATCTCAGGGCAAGAATTCAGGAAGATGAGATGAGATTGAAAAAACTGGAATTTGCTCATGTTATAACGCCACTTGAAAACCCTATGAGCATCAGGGCATTGAGAAAAGACCTTGCGCGTTTAAAAACTGAACTTAAGAAGAAAAGTGTTGCTGTTTAAAATTTGTAGTAAAAACTACAAGAATAAGTTGCTGAACATATTTAAGCTTTGCTAAGCTAAAAGCAAAAAAATAATAAAATGGATGAAAGAAATTTGCGAAAAGTTAGAACAGGGGTTGTAACAAGTAATAAAATGGCTAAAACCATCACCGTTGCCATTGAAAGAAAAGTAAAACACCCTATCTACGGTAAATTCGTAAAAAAGACAACCAAATTCCATGCTCATGATGAAAAGAATGAATGCAGCATCGGTGATTTGGTGAAAATTATGGAATCGCGTCCTTTGAGTAAAACTAAACGCTGGAGGCTTGTGGAGGTTTTAGAGAAAGTGAAATAATGAACAGATTGCAGGGTATAGTTACTATTGACCAGCAATCTGAAGTATTGGTAATAATCTTTATAATGGAGGATTTTAGATCGGATCGTATCTCAATCTGAAATCCGGCATCTAAACTAGAATAAAATGATTCAGCAAGAAAGCAGGCTAAATGTAGCTGATAACAGTGGTGCAAAAGAAGTACTATGTATTCGTGTTCTTGGAAACAGTGGTCAGTTAACTGCAAGAATAGGTGACAAAATAGTTGTTACCGTTAAAGATGCACTGCCTGCAGGTGGTATAAAGAAGGGTACTGTAACAAAAGCAGTGATTGTTCGCACAAAGAACAAGTTACGCCGGAAAGATGGCTCGTACATCCGGTTCGATGATAACGCTGTTGTGTTGCTTAACGCAGCAGAAGAGCCCAGGGGTACACGTATCTTCGGACCTGTTGCGAGAGAACTGCGTGATAAGGGATACATGAAGATCATTTCTCTTGCACCGGAGGTATTATAATTGTACTTTTGCGCCCTTTTACCGGGCTGCTTAATAATAAAAAAGATAAATAGAATCTACATGAATACAAGATTCAAACCGAAATACAATATCAAAAAAGGCGATACCGTAGTAATTATTACCGGTGATGACAAAGATCTCAAGAAACCGCGTAAAGTAATGGAAGTATTGGTGGAAAAGGGACGTGTAATCGTTGAGGGGGTTAATATTGTTACCAAACATACCAAGCCGTCTGCGCAAAATACCAAGGGCGGGATCATGAAAAAGGAAGCTTCCATAAACATCTCCAATGTTATGTTGTGGGATGCTAAAAAAGGGGAAGGGTCCAAAATAAAACGTTCGCGCGAAAACGGAAAATTAGTTCGTATTTTAAAAAAATCAGGGGAGGTCATTAAATAATGAGTACCGATAAATATACACCGAGACTGGCAGATAAATACAAAGCTGAAGTTGTTCCTGCCTTAATGAAAAAGTTTAGCTACGGTAGCATTATGCAAGCTCCAAAACTGGAGAAAATTTGTTTAAATCGTGGCGTTAACGGCGCAGTGACTGATAAAAAGCTGGTTGATGTTGCCGTTGAAGAACTGACGACCATAACCGGACAGAAGGCGGTTGCTACCATGTCTAAAAAGGATATTTCTAACTTCAAGCTGCGTAAAAATATGCCCATCGGTGCAAGGGTTACATTGCGTGGTGTTAAGATGTATGAATTTCTTGACAGGCTTATTGCAGTTGCCTTGCCACGTGTGCGTGATTTTAAAGGTATCAATGATAAATCGTTCGACGGTCGTGGTAATTATACTTTAGGTGTTACCGAACAGATTATTTTTCCTGAAATTGATATTGATAAGGTAAATAAAATTACCGGTCTTGATATCACTTTTGTAACTACGGCTAACACAAATGAAGAGGCTTTTGAATTGTTGAAAGAACTGGGCATGCCTTTTAAGAATATTAAAAAGGAAGCTGTTTAATTTTCGATCCATTCCTGTTGGAATGAATCTTAGTAATAAAAAATTTAAAATTGGAATATGGCAAAAGAATCAGTAAAAGCCAGGCAAAGGAAAAGAATGGCAATGGTGGCCCAGTATGCAGATAAAAGGGCAGCACTGAAAGCCGAAGGCGATTACCAGGCCCTGGATAAACTGCCTAAAAATGCTTCACCGGTCCGCCTTAAAAATCGTTGCCAGATTTCTGGTCGTCCGAGAGGATATATCAGGTTTTTTGGCATGTCCAGGATAGCTTTCCGTGATATGGCCCTGGCTGGGAAAATTCCCGGTGTTACCAAATCAAGCTGGTAAAAGCACCCTGTAATTGTTCCGTAAAAACGGTAGCAATTCCTCAAATGGATATCGCATTGTAATTTTTTAACTATCAATTTCTTACAAACAATGGTAACTGATCCTATAGCAGATTATCTCACTAGAATCCGGAATGCGCAGATGGCTAACCACCGGATCGTTGAAATACCTTCTTCTAATTTAAAAAAACGTATCACAGAGATACTTTACGAAAAAGGCTACATCCTTAAATATAAATTCGAAGATGACGCCAAACAAGGCCTCATTAAGATTGCCTTAAAGTACGATCCGGATACAAAAAAACCCGCCATACAAACGCTGGAAAGGATCAGCCGTCCGGGCTTGCGTACTTATTCACGTCCTGTAGATTTTAAAAGGGTGAAGAATGGTTTAGGCGTTGCAATAATTTCTACTTCAAAAGGTGTTATGAGCGATAAAGAAGCAAAATCGCAAAATGTGGGTGGAGAAGTTTTGTGCTATATTTATTA
>CAXSIE010000137.1:0-10968 GCA_964237295.1 uncultured Flavihumibacter sp.
ACTGAATATTGACGGATCAATATCGATCTTCCGGGCGTTGGCCTGCAGATAAGTAAGTGCGGTACTGGCGCTTTCTTTCATAACCGTACCGAGATTGCCGGTTAGCTGAAGGTCACCTTTACCTTCACTAAGGGCTGTTTCTATAAACAAGATGTCACCGCCGACATAAGTCCAGGCAAGACCCACTGCCACACCCGCCATATTAGCGGATTTATAAATTTCATTACTATGCCGGGATCGTCCCAGTATCCTGGCTACGTCTTCTGTGGAAAGCGCACCTTTCAACTTTCCATTCGTAGCATACTGTTTAGCCTGTGAACGCATAATAGAAGCTAATTGCCGATCCAGTTCCCTTACCCCGCTTTCCCGGGTATATTCTTCAATAATTTTTTCCAGCACCTTGTCGCTTATCTTAAAATCTATATCCTTCAGGCCGTGGGCTTCTCTTTGTTTAGGTAACAGGTGCCGTTTTGCAATCTGTGTTTTCTCTTCAATGGCGTACCCGCTTAGGTCAATAATCTCCAACCTGTCGCGAAGGGCGGGCTGAATATTAGCGATGTTGTTGGCTGTTGCAATAAACAATACCTTGCTTAAATCGTATTCCAGCTCCAGGTAGTTATCGTAGAAAGTATGATTTTGCTCGGGATCTAAAACTTCCAGCAGTGCGGATGATGGATCGCCGCGAAAATCACTGCCTACCTTATCTATTTCATCAAGGATCATTACAGGGTTGGATGATTTGATTTTTCTGATAGACTGAACAATCCTTCCCGGCATGGCTCCGATATAAGTTTTCCTGTGCCCTCTTATTTCACTTTCATCATGCAGGCCACCTAAACTTAAGCGAACATATTTTCTACCGATAGAATTGGCGATACTCCTTCCAAGCGAGGTTTTACCAATACCGGGGGGCCCGACAAAACAAAGAATCGGGCTTTTCATATCACCCTTCAGTTTCAACACAGCCAGGTATTCCAGTATCCTTTCTTTTATTTTATCCATCCCGTAATGATCGTTGTCCAATACCTGCTTTGCTTTTTTCAGGTCATACTTATCTTCCGTATAATCGAGCCAGGGCAAATCAAGCATCAGGTCGAGGTGGTTATAAACCACTGAATAATCCGGAGTACTGGGATGCATGCGTTCCAGTTTTTCGGTACCTTTTTTAAACATTTCCTTCGCAGCGAGCGGCCATTTTTTCTCCTCGGCTTTTTTCTGCATCTCCTTTACTTCCCGTTCGTTGGTATCGCCGCCCAGTTCATCTTTGATGCTCTTTAACTGTTGCTGCAAAAAATAATCGCGCTGCTGTTTATCCAGTTCAGTGCGCGTTTTATTGGTAACTTTATTTTTAAGTTCGGCAAATTGCAGCTCCCGTTGTAACAACTGCATCAGCAGGTCTGCACGCAACTTTATGTTGTTAAGTTCCAGCAGTTGCTGTTTGTCAGCAAGATCAGTACTTAAGTTACTGCTTACAAAATGTATTAGGAAAGAAGGATTCTCAATATTTTTTAAAATGATGGAAGCTTCTGAGGGAAGGTTGGGAGATAAATTAATGATCTGCGAAGCGAGGTCTTTAATATTTGAAACATAGGCTTCAAAATCCTGGTCTTTAGGCGCTTCTTCTTCCGGAAGTATTTCAACCGTTCCCTTAAAAAAAGGGTCTTCTGCAGTAATTGATTTTACTTTGAACCGACGTTTTCCCTGTATGATGATGGTGGTACCTCCATCGGGCATTTTAATCAGTTTAGCAATTTTGGCAACAGTGCCCACATCTTCGAGGTCAGTAATTGTAGGATCTTCCACATTACTGTCTTTTTGTGCAACTACGCCTACCAATTTGTCAGCCTTGTAAGCTTCGGTTACCGCCTTGATACTTTTATCTCTTCCAACTGTTATTGGCAATACTACTCCCGGAAATAGTACGGTGTTTCTAAGGGGTAGAATCGGTAATTCCGATGGTATGTCTATATCCTGGCCATCATCACCTTCATGTTCGTTTAAGGGAATGATCGGCAAAAAATCCATATCGTCTTCAGGTTTCAAATAAAACTTCGATTGATTCATAATAATTATTCAGTGACAAAATAACACCTTCAAATGAAATACCCTAAATTTTAAGGAGAAAGGTTAAGGGTCAAGATTAATGCCAGTATGAGGTAAACACCAAAGATACATGAAGTAGATGAGGTATGAGGTTAAACCCGAAGGGGTGTCAGGATTATAGCAAATGATATATTAAACGCGAACCCCGAAGGGGTGACATGATTTTTAATGAGAAATCATGACGCCCTTCGGGGTTTACTTATAACTCATACCCAACAATGGACTTAAAGCAATCTCAGACCGACACTTAACTGAAAACCCTGGTTTTTCCATTTCTCACGATTGTCAAGATCTCCGATATCATTCAAACCAACAAAATACCTTCCTGAAATTTTAAAATTTGCAATGTTTAACTGGGCGCCGCCTACCATACTAAAGTCACCATTGTTGAAGGCACTTTTGCCATTGGTCCAAAGGTTTTCATGCTTGTTAATTAAAACTCCAAACTGTGGACCAGCCTGCAGCGTAAAAAACTTAAGCGGCGAATAATTTAATAAAATAGGAACAGAAAGATAGTTCAGTGAGATATTTTTTAAATTCTTGGCGTCGTACAAAGTGTTAAAATTAGAATCAGACTTAGTATTATATTGATTGAATAATACTTCAGGCTGAATCTGCCACTTTTCACCAAGCTTTATGGCGGCAAAAGCTCCCAGGCTGTAACCATAATTGAATTCATCTTTGAAAGATTTACCATCTATCTTGGTGATATTGGCGCCAGCTTTTATTCCTAATTGAAACAACGGAACTTTCTGTGCAACAACAAAAGCAGTAGTAGATAAGAAGGCGATAAACAAAACAAGCACTTTCGATTTCATAATGAGGGTTTTAAATTTCTTTTGATAAAAAGACCAAGTTATATGCCAGCAAACAGACGTCTTGTTAAATTAAACAAAATTACATCTAACTGCAAGACAACGAATTGTTAAGAATAGAACGAAAATGTGAAGTTTAAATTATAATCTTTAAAGTTATCTTAAGATGGGAGTTTAAGTTGTCTTTCAAAGCCTTTGACCGGTCAATCCGGAGAAACTTCAAAGTATTGACGCCGACTTACGAAAGTCTTAAATTTAGAAATTCATGCCAACGGTAAAAGATACAACACTGTTAAAACGCTTGTCGGCCGGGTGAAGATAGTAGTCCATCATTACCTGGGGTAATACATAAAATTTACCCAGGGAATAATCTAACTGAAGTATAAAAGTAGAAGATTGAAAATCCAGTCCGCGAACATCTGAAATATTAGAGTTAGGCGGCAAGAAATTGCTACTATTCATGGTAGCGTTAGTGGTAAAAGTAGTATTAAAGCCAAAATTCTGAGTGCCTGCGGAAAGTAACAATACAGGTCTTATGGTGAGCATGTCTTTTTTTAATAATACATCACTAAAAACAAAACTATGTCTTAATGAAAAAAGCGTAGAGAAATCCCTTACAGATTCATCGCGCTGGATCACTATTAATTTTTTGCGGCTGGATTTAAGGCGTTTTAAATAAATATCTACTTCCTTATGTTCAAATTCTGTTTTGCTACCCCAGCCATAACTCATGGCGATACCAGGTTCTAACCACCATTTTTTCAAATTAAAAAAGGCATAAATCTCATTTTGTATAGGTGTTGTATAAAATGTAAGATTTTCCTTGGTGTAAAACCTGGTATAACTGATACCTGTGGAAAACTGATTTCTTTTAATAAAATGGTAAGTAGGACTAACCGCATACTGGTAAGCATTCAGCTTTGCGTTGTCCTTTAACATATAACTTGTTAAGGTTATGCCTAATCCCGATTTATGAAAGTAACTGACTTCAGGTGAGAAGATCGCTTTATTTTTAATCTGGTAATTGAGCGCTGTATTGTCTTTAAAGCTAAAAAAGCCGGTTCCGAAACCTGCGCTTACATTAAAAAAACTTTTTGGCTGAATTAATGAATCCAGGTAAGCATCAAAATCTTTCAATAGGGAATCCAATACAGCGCTGGTATCTCCACCGGAAAAAAGAGCATCAATCCGGCTATGCTGAGCAATTGACGAACCTCCGGACAAGGTTCCTACGCATATAAATATCACCGTAAAAAGACGCTTCATGCAGTTCATTGGGTGTTTACATTATAATATACCGGTATACGTAGTTGTGTAAAATTAAGTTGTCTCGCATTAAAGATACTATGAATTATGATTATATTCAATAAATCTGTAAAGCTGTTAATAAGCTTTTAACGCTTTGTTTTCTCTTAATATTTTAGAAGATAAGGTAATAGGCCTCAAAGTTAGTCATGCCAATGGTTTTTAAGCTGACTTAAAAAGCGCTCCGATTCAGTTGTAAAGCACCATATTGAGTAAATGATGCCCGTGGCCGTAGTATGAAAGAGAGCGCAACTGTTTACTTCTCGAAGTATTTGATCCGAATCAGGTCGTCTCTTAACTTCCATTTTGGAAGTAATAAATGTGTCAGAAGTTGTTGATCCGCCGCTTATACCCTGCCAGGTGTAAAGTCAAATGCTCATTAATTTTTACGGTTTATTCCTTTTAATTTTATAAATTAGCTACAGGTAATAAAGTCTCTCTCTTAAAGCTAAAAATTTAATGTTATTGCTGTACAAAACAGGTAAGCCTCTTTGCCTGGGCTTAGCTCTTACTTTCTTACTATTGTTATCTGACAAACCGATACTGGCTCAGGATAATAATGCCGCAACGATTGAATCGCTTTTAAAACAATTGGAAACGGCTAAGCCGGATACAAACAAGGTACGCTTACTTGATAAGGTAGTAACAACCTACCGGAGTATTAACTTTGAGAAAGCGCTTCAGTACGCTAATCATGAGATGAAACTTTCTGACAGTTTAGTGTGGGTAAAAGGCCAGGTTCTGGCTTATTATTCTTTTGGTAAAACATACGTATCCCTGAATAGCGTCAACGGACAGCAAAAAGCATTGGATTTTTATCAGAAAGGTTTTGACCTGGCTAAGCGCAACAAACTTCCTACGTTGCAATACCGGTTGTTAATAGAAATTGGATCTATGAAAGGTTTCCTTGAAAACTATGATCAGGCCGTTCAGGACTTAAAGAGTGCTGTAGAATATTTTCAGCATACCAGGGATGTTGACACCGCTAACGGAGGCACGACTCTCCTATGGTATAAGGCTGCCATATCCATGGCAAATATTTATTACTCTCAAAAGAAAGGTAGAGAACTCGAAAATTACTATCAGGAAATTTTGAATGGGTATATACAGCAAAAAGATACGCTCAACATCCATGGCGCCCTTTTATTGTTAAGTATGTACCATTTAGCTTATACAAGGAATTTTAGTAAGTTATTGAAATACTCCCTGGAGCATTTAAAGTATTTTAAGCAAGGTGATAGTAGCGATGCCCATGCAAACGTTTTATGGAGACTGGGTGAGGCGTATACAAATATTAAAAATTATGTAAAAGCCCTTGAAGCTTACCGTGCGGCAATCGCTGTTAACCAAAAGAGCCTTAATATACAGTTTTCGGCAAACCGTGGTATCGCTTCCATCTATAGAACTTTTGGAGATTACAACAATGCAATAAAATTTGACCTGGAGCAACTCAGCAATGCTGAAATGCTACACTTCCAGGGTTACACAATGGTACAGAATTATAAGTATATAGTGGATGATTACATCCGGCTAAAGCGCTATGATCAGGCTTTGCTTTATCTGAATCGGGCTTTGCCGTTTACTACAGGTACGGGGGTAAATTCACTTTTAAAACCATATCTCTCCAGTTCATTACCTCAGATTTATTATTATACGCAACACTATGATGAAGCACTTGGAGCTGTGAAGGAAAACCTTGATGCTAAAAATGTAGACCTTTATGACAAAAATATAAATATCCTTTATTTAGGCCTGATCATCCGCGATGCTCCCGATGAAGCGCTGCAAAAATTCGGCGTGCCGTCCGCTGAGCGCTACCAGCAAGCAATCAAAAACCTGCATCTTGCGCTCGATTACTTTCTGGAAACCAATACAATGCCCGACTATTTGGAGTTATGTTATAAAGAACTTAGCAGTACTTATAAAACAACAAAAGATTACAAAGCGTTTTATGATACCTATCCGTTGTATATCGCCATGCGTGACAGCAGTGTTAACCGTGACAATCAAAATGCCTTTTTAAGCCGGATAGCCGAAATAGCATTCGAAAGAAAAGAAGACTCGCTGAAGTATCAACAACGCCTGACGGAAGAACGGCTTCAGCAGCAAAGCTTGCGCTCTATACAACAACACCAGGCCCTGCTGCTCAATCAGCAGCAGCTTTCGTTACTCGGCAAGGAAAAAGACCTGCAGCAACTCAGCTTTCTCAAAACACAGGTTACCCTTCAATCCGAGCAAAACCTTCGTAAAGCCAATGAGAAGCAGCTCACCCTGTCTCAAAAAGAGCAGGCCCTTGCTCAGTCTACCGTTCAACTTCAAAAAGCAGCACTTAAAGGCAAACAGGCACAAAGCCGGTACCTGGTGGCCGGTATCGCAGCGCTGTTTGTGTTGTCATTTTTCATCGGCCGCAACTACATAAACCAGCGAAAATCCAACCAGGTAATCAGCGCAGAAAAACAACGGTCAGACGATTTGCTCTTAAACATACTTCCCGCCGATGTGGCTGAAGAACTCAAAGAAAAAGGCACTGCTGATGCCAGGCTGTTTGATCATGTAACGGTGCTGTTTACTGACTTTGTTAACTTTACGGCTATCAGTGAGCTGTTAACGCCACAGCAACTGGTTAACGAACTTCATTTTTGCTTTAAAACTTTTGATGAAATTATTTCCAGGTATAACATTGAAAAAATAAAAACGATCGGTGATGCCTACCTGGCTGTGGCCGGGCTTCCCAACGAAGATCCGAATCATGCAGTAAACACGGTAAAAGCAGCATTGGAAATAAGTCAGTTCATTTATAATAGAAACGCATCTATGGGAAACAGAACCTTTAATATCCGCATTGGTATTCATTCAGGCAGTGTGGTAGCAGGAATTGTAGGCGTAAAAAAGTTTGCTTATGATATCTGGGGAGATACGGTAAATACTGCCGCGCGAATGGAACAGCATTCTTTACCAGGCAAAATCAATATTTCTGAGAAAACATATGATCTCGTAAAGGATGAATTCGCTTTTGCTTACAGGGGAGAAATAGAAGCAAAGAACAAGGGGGCGTTAAAAATGTATTTTGTGGAGAATGAGGTTGCAATAATCACGAGCAATTAAATTGTATAAATGTAAAGGGCGATACTAATACCACAAGTTTCGGTTGATCTACTTACTCTATAATTTTACTTCCGTAATGCAGCGTTTACAGCTGTTCAATTATCCTTGGTTGAAGTATATCAGCCAAAGCAGGTAGTTCTTCCAGATTCCTGCAGGCTGTACTTGTTACACCTTCATTTTGGTATATATCATAATCAAACTCAACAAAAAATTTGAAAACAGCATAGATATCACACGTATTTCCTTTGTCTTCGTTGTACCCAAGAAAAATACCATTTGCGCTTACTACCTTTTGCTTTTCCAAGTCACTAAGTAAAACGAATTGTTCTATAAGCATCAATCAAAATTTTTCCAGCTTTAAAAGGAGAGGCATTTCGTCCGGATGAACATGAGCAGTAATTTTCGCTTTCTCGTTCAGGTGCAGTTTATAACAAAAGGCCACATAAAAATCAAACAATTGATATGTATCACACATAACATTGCCTTCATCATAATTTACCAGAAAATACCATCGTTCCAAAGAGCTTCTTCTTTTTCACTATCATTCAATAATAAAAATTGTTCGATAGTCATACTGTAACCTAACTTTTATATAGTGCAATTACATATAAATGTTTAAAGAAGATATAATGTATTAAAAAAGAGGATGATAATTTAATACATTGTACATGGAAACTCTTAGTTATATAACGGTAAAACAACTATTTCAAATTGACCTATCTTACTTAAGGTTATAGCAAATTGTTTCATTGGTTCCTCATTCCACTTTGCTTTTCAATAATGGCAAATTATTAACCGCGCTCTGCTTCATGCTTTCCGAAATGTTTAGGTAAAGGGTAATATACGTAAGAGAGGCATGCCCCATTAGCTGTGAAGCCGTCTTTACATCGGTATCATAATAAACCAGGTTAGTACCAAATGAATGCCGGCCACATGATAAGTAATATGTTCATTGATGCCGGCGCTTTTCTCCCATGCCGATAATATCGACCGTACCGCACTGTCCGTAGGGAAATCAAAAATTAAATCCTTTGGTAACTCACGAATTACAATCAACTTATTTGCGTCTGCATTCAGGTGACTTTTAGATTTTTGCCTGTTTTGCTCTTTGTTGATCCGCAGCTAATACCCTGCCGGCGTGTAAAGTCAAATGCTGGTCAATTTTTACGGTTTATTCCTTTTAATTTTATAAATTGGTGACAGGTAATAAAATCCCTCTTTTAAAGCTAAAAATCAAATGTTATTGCTGTACAAAACAGGTAAGCCTTTTTGCCTGGGCTTAGCCATCACTTTTTTGTTTTTATTATCTAACAAAACGATGGTGGCTCAGGATAACAATGCCGCAAAGCTTGAATTGCTTTTAAAACAATTGGAATCGGCTAAACCGGATACCAACAAGGTACGCTTACTTAATAAGATAGTAACAATCTACTGGGACATTTACAATACGTGGGACGGCAACGATAAGAAAGCGCTTTATTATGTCGGTCAGGAGATGGAACTGAGTGACAGCTTAGGGTGGGTAAAAGGCCAGGTTTTGGCTTATTATGCTTTAGGTAAAACAAGTGCATACCAAATTAGCGTCATTGGGTGGAAAAAAGCATTGGATTTTTATCAGAAAGGTTTTGACCTGGCTCGGTACAACAAACTTACAATGTTGCAATACCGGTTGTTAATAGAAATAGGATCTGTGAAAGCTTATCTTGAGAACTATGACCAAGCCGTTCTAGACTTAAAAAGCGCTGTTGAATATTTTCAGCATTCCAGGGAAGTTGACACGGATAACGAAGACACGACCCCACTATGGTATACAGCTGCAATATCCATGGCAAGAATTTATTACATCAAAAAAAAAGATACAGAACTCGAAAATTACTATCAGCAACTTTTAAACGGGTACATACAGCAAAACGACAGTCTCAATATCCGTTTAGCCTTTGAACTGTTAAGTATGTACCATTTAGCGTTTACAAGGAATTTCAGTAAATTATTGACATATTCCCTGGAACATTTAAAGTATTTCAAACAAGGTGATAGTAGCAATGATCATGCAGGTATTTTATTGAGGATAGGTGAGGCGTATACAAACCTTAAAAACTATGTAAAAGCGCTGAAATATTACCGGGCGGCAATTGATGTTAATCCGAAGAGCCTTACAATACAGCGTTCCGCAAACAGAGGTATGGCTTCCATTTATAGAACTTTAGGAGATTACAACAATGCAATAAAATTTGACCTGGAGGAACTCGGAAATGCTGAAATGCTACACGACCAGAGTTCCACATTTATACAGAATTATAAGGACATAGTGGATGATTACATCCTACTAAAGCGCTATGATCAGGCTTTGCTTTACCTGAATCGGGCTTTGCAGTTTACTACAGATACTAGCGAAAATTCAAAATTCAAAACATATCTCTCCAGTTCATTGCCTGAGATTTATTATTATTTGCAACGCTATGATGAAGCATTTGTTAGCGTGAAGGAAAACCTTGATGTTAAAGATTTAGTCTCTTATATCAAAAGTGTGAATATGCTTAATTTAGGCATGATCATCCGTGACGCTCCGGATGAAGTGCTGCAAAAATACGGCGTGCCGCCCGCTGAGCGCTACCAGCAGGCCATCAAAAATCTGCAGCTTGCGCTCGGTTTCTTTCTACAAAGTATCAGGTTTATCAATCAGGTGGAGAGATGTTATAAAGAACTAAGCAATATCTATAAAACAACAAAAGATTATAAAGCGTTTTATGAAACCTATCCGTTGTATATCGCCATGCGTGACAGCAGTGTTAACCGTGACAATCAAAATGCCTTTTTAAGCCGGATAGCCGAAATAGCATTCGAAAGAAAAGAAGACTCGCTGAAGTATCAACAACGCCTGACGGAAGAACGGCTTCAGCAGCAAAGCTTGCGCTCTATACAACAACACCAGGCCCTGCTGCTCAATCAGCAGCAGCTTTCGTTACTCGGCAAGGAAAAAGACCTGCAGCAACTCAGCTTTCTCAAAACACAGGTTACCCTTCAATCCGAGCAAAACCTTCGTAAAGCCAATGAGAAGCAGCTCACCCTGTCTCAAAAAGAGCAGGCCCTTGCTCAGTCTACCGTTCAACTTCAAAAAGCAGCACTTAAAGGCAAACAGGCACAAAGCCGGTACCTGGTGGCCGGTATCGCAGCGCTGTTTGTGTTGTCATTTTTCATCGGCCGCAACTACATAAACCAGCGAAAATCCAACCAGGTAATCAGCGCAGAAAAACAACGGTCAGACGATTTGCTCTTAAACATACTTCCCGCCGATGTGGCTGAAGAACTCAAAGAAAAAGGCACTGCTGATGCCAGGCTGTTTGATCATGTAACGGTGCTGTTTACTGACTTTGTTAACTTTACGGCTATCAGTGAGCTGTTAACGCCACAGCAACTGGTTAACGAACTTCATTTTTGCTTTAAAACTTTTGATGAAATTATTTCCAGGTATAACATTGAAAAAATAAAAACGATCGGTGATGCCTACCTGGCTGTGGCCGGGCTTCCCAACGAAGATCCGAATCATGCAGTAAACACGGTAAAAGCAGCATTGGAAATAAGTCAGTTCATTTATAATAGAAACGCATCTATGGGAAACAGAACCTTTAATATCCGCATT
>CAXSIE010000138.1:0-1158 GCA_964237295.1 uncultured Flavihumibacter sp.
GTTCCGGCTTATCCTGCTTTCCCTTTAATTGCTTTGATCATCGCCCTTATTTCCTTTATAGCCATGACCATCTACAATTTTAACCTGGCGCTGTTTTATTTCGGTTTGATGGCAGGTTGCTTCCTGCTTTTCCGCATATTCGCACGCAACAATTAAGTATAATTTAGCTTATGACGAACCAAGAAATTATTGATTATGTAAAAGAACACCCGGCAGGGAAAGTAAAAGTTGCCTTTACCGATATTGATGGCGTGTTGAGAGGAAAATATATTGCAACTGAAAAATTTTTGGCCGCCGCTGAAAATGGATTGAGCTTTTGTGATGTGATATTTGGCTGGGACATGAGTGATGTTGCCTATGATACTATTCAGTACACCGGCTGGCATACCGGCTACCCTGATGCACCTGCTTCCATTGACCTGGCTACTTTTCGAAAAATTCCCTGGGAGAACGACCTGCCTTTTTTTCTGGGTGATTTAACCCGGAGCGAACATAAATCTAACTTCGTTTGTCCGAGGCAGCTGTTAAAAAAAGTTATCGCTGAAACGGAAAAAGAAGGAATAGCTCCGTTTTTTTCGCAGGAATTCGAATGGTATAATTTCACAGAAACACCTCAATCAGCGCATGACAAACAATTCAGGAACCTTACACCGCTAACACCCGGCATGTTCGGATATTCCATTTTAAGAAGTACTCTTAAGAATGAACTTTTTACCGATCTTTTTGAACTGCTGCGGAAATTCGATGTGCCGATAGAAGGGCTTCATACTGAAACAGGGCCAGGCGTATATGAGGCTGCCATCCGGTATTCAGAAATCCTGGAAGCAGCAGACCGTGCCGTATTATTCAAAACCGCAGTAAAGGAAATCGCCTATAAACATAATGTAATTGCCTGCTTTATGGCAAAGGTAGATGAAAACCTGCCAGGCTGCGGCGGACATATTCACCAAAGCCTTTGGGATACCTCCACTAAAAAAAATCTTTTTTATGATGATGCCGATAGTATGAAAATGAGCGAGGTCATGAAAAGTTATGTTGCCGGACAATTATACTGCCTGCCGCACATACTTCCCATGTTTGCACCTACCATTAACAGTTACAAACGTTTGGTTGAGGGCGCCTGGGCTCCTACTACCCTTACCTGGGGCGTGGATAACA
>CAXSIE010000138.1:1168-8983 GCA_964237295.1 uncultured Flavihumibacter sp.
GCACTGCGTGTTCTGCCTTTTGGAAGTAAATCCAGCCGGCTGGAAACACGGGTAATCGGTTCAGATGTAAATCCTTACCTTGCCATGGCCGCTGCGCTTGCATCGGGATGGTATGGCGTTACCCGTAAAATGAGATTGGATCAACCGGCCACGCCTGGAAATGGTTACAAAGAATTTTCATATGGTTCCCTGCCCCGCAATTTGCATGAAGCAACGGAAATAATGAAAACATCTGAAATTGCCGGGGAATTATTCGGTGCTGATTTTGTTGCTCATTTCACGCAAACACGGGAATGGGAATGGAAACAGCATTTGAAAGCTGTTACCGACTGGGAATTGAAAAGGTATTTTGAAATAATATAGAGTGACTCCTTAATGATTTTTTTAACACAGAGTACACAGAGGGAGGAAACACGGAGACCACGGAGGTCCTCTGCGTTCTCCGTGTTTCCTCCCTCTATGTACTCTGTGTTAAAAAAAGTCCTGCAACCTGTTATTATCTATGTAACGAACAATTAATCATTAAGAATGCGTTTCGATAAAATCTATCAATACAACTTTCCCACCACCATCCGCTTTGGCGCGGGATCCAGTAACGAACTGGCCGGTTACCTCAGGCAGAACAATCTTAAAAATCCCTTGATTGTAACAGATGACACGGTAGCGCAGCTATCCTTTTTTAAAACCATCATCAACAATCTAACAAACAACAATATATCAGCGGAAGTATTTCACGATACACATAAGAACCCTGTAAAATCAGATGTTTATAAAGGCACAGATGTTTATGACGCTACAAGCCGCGATAGCATCGTTGGTATTGGTGGCGGTGCAGCCCTTGATATTGCCAGAGCGGTCGCACTTCGTGTAAACCATCGCGAAGACCTGTTTAAATACGATGATCTTACCGGCGGGGATATTTATGTAGTAAACGATGTGCCGCATTTTATTACCATCCCTACAACTGCCGGTACAGGCAGCGAGGTTGGCAGAAGCGCCATCATCCCCTGCTTACTATGGAACTTCCGGCGTTTATAACAGGAGCCACCGGAATGGATGCGCTTACCCATAATATGGAAGCCTACCTGGCAAAAATGCCGCACCCGATGTGCGAAGGCATTGCGCTGGAAGGAATAGCACTGGTAACGAAATCACTTGAAACGGCTGTTAATAATCCGGACCTTGAATCGCGAAGCAATATGCTCATCGCATCCCTGATGGGCGCGGTTGCATTTCAAAAAGGACTGGGAGTAGTGCATTCATTAGCGCATCCATTGTCATCTTTGCTGGATACCCACCACGGGCTGGCAAATGCGGTAAATTTACCATACGGCATGAAATTCAATATACAAGGGTTTGAAGATAAATTCAAACGCATTGCACGTACGATGGAACTTTCAGAAGAATCGGGAGAAGCCGTGGTTCAATACCTTTTTGACCTCAATTCGAAGATTAATATTCCTCATAAGCTGAACCAGATCGGTGTAAAGCAAGATCATATTGAAACCCTTTCAGATCTTGCAATTGCCGATTTCGCTCATCCTAATAATCCCAAACCGGTGAGTCGCGATGATTTTAAGAAACTATACCTGGAGGCATTATAGTTTTACAATAATTTTGATATTCATAACATAATTCAGATGAATCATATCACTATAGGGATAACAGATTGTGGCAGGTATGACAACTATGCAAACTGGATAAAAAACACTCCAGGTATTGATGTAGTTAAGCTGACTTATAATGATGATAATTATTTGCCGGCTTTGGATCAATGCGATGGCATTCTGCTTTCAGGCGGACAGGATGTGCATCCGCGTTATTACAACAAGGTGGAGTACATGGATTTTTATAAAGGCACTATTCCTGATATAGATGAAAGAAGAGATGCGTTTGAATGGCGGGTGCTCGAGTATTCACAGGAAAATAAATTGCCTGTTCTGGGCATTTGCAGGGGTTTGCAACTAGCCAATGTATTCTTTGGTGGAACACTGTTATTGGATATACCAGCCACAGGTAAACGCAACCATTCCAAAATAAGGGAGGGAGAAGACAGGTATCATACGATAACAGTAACTCCTGGTTCCGCACTTGAAAAAATTGCACAAACAAACACGGGCATCGTTAACAGCGCCCATCATCAGAGTGCTTTAAAGGTTGCAGAAAATTTGTTCGTCACCGCTGTTTCTGAAGATGGCGTAGTTGAAGGATTGGAAAGAAAAAGTTTTTACGATCTTCCTTACCTGATGCTGGTACAATGGCATCCTGAAAGAATGACCGATCAGCAAAGCGTATTTTCTTTCAATATAAAAAACAGTTTCCTGGATGCTGTTAAAATAAAAATGAACATGCATGATAAGATGGAATCAGCATCCTGACTTTAAAAATATTACATGCAAATTATAAATCCAGCCACCGAAGAAATTATTAGGGAGATGGAGGAAGATACTTCCGAATCCTTAACATCAAAATTCAGGGAGTTACAATCAGCGCAGTTGCTATGGGCAAAACACAAGCTGGAAGACAGGGTTGAAATTCTTAAAAAATTCAGTAGCCTGCTGGAAGAAAATAAAGAACAATTGTCTCATATTCTTACTTCGGAAGTAGGCAAACCTTTGCAACAATCCCGAAATGAAATCAATGGTGCGCAGGTGAGAATAAAATGGATCACTGAAAATGCAGGCAGGTATTTGTCAGACGAGCTTATGTCTCACTCAAACGGAATGGAAGAAAAGATCCGCTATGAGCCGCTTGGCGTGGTTTGTAATATATCCGCATGGAACTATCCCTATCTGGTGGGAGTAAACGTTTTTGTTCCGGCACTGATTGCCGGAAACGCAGTGATGTACAAACCTTCCGAGTATGCCACACTTACAGGAATTGAAATAAAAAAACTATTAGTGCAGGCCGGCATGCCTGAAAATATTTTTCATCTGGCAGTTGGTGGTGGAACTGTTGGTGCCCTGCTACTTGACATGCCTTTCAACGGATACTTTTTTACAGGATCGTATAAAACAGGAAAATCTATTTATGAAAAGCTGGCGGCCAGGATGGTTCCCTGCCATTTGGAACTGGGAGGGAAAGATCCTTTATATGTAACGGATGATATTGCCGATATTACAAATGTTGCTGCGGCAACGGCAGACGGCGCTTTCTATAATAACGGACAGAGCTGCTGTTCGGTTGAAAGAATCTATGTACAGGAAAAAGTGTATGACAGATATGTAGAAGCGCTCGTGAAAGAAGTACGGTCATGGAAAACAGGTTCACCGCTTGAAGAAGGCGTTTACATAGGTGCATTAACCCGTAAAGAACAACCGGCTTTTTTACAGCAACAAATTGAAGATGCTACATCAAAAGGAGCTACCATCCTTACAGGCGGGCATCCTATAAATGGTACCGGTTATTATTTTGAGCCCACTGTTTTAGTGAACGTTACTCATAACATGAGCGTAATGAAAGAGGAATCTTTTGGTCCTGTTATAGGCATTATGAAAGTAAAGGATGACAAAGAAGCTATCACCCTCATGCAGGATACCGGGTACGGACTTACCGCTTCGGTGTATAGCTCCAACCAGAGCCGGGCAGAAAATATTTTACAGGAAATCAATACAGGTACCGGTTACTGGAACTGCTGCGACCGCGTAAGCGCCGCATTGCCCTGGAGCGGCCGCAATCATTCCGGATTTGGCGTGGGCCTCTCCCATGCCGGCCTGAGATCTTTTGTTAAACCTAAGGCTTATCATTTGAGAAGGAGCTGATTTGGTTTTATAACCACGGAGAAAACGCCGGAGTAGATGAAGTTACACAGAGACCTCTTCTGTGTAACCTCTTCTTCTCTGGCTTTTCCTCCGCGGTTATAAAAAGTAATGCAACATATTTAATTACTTCTTCAAAAAATCAATCACAACTTTAGAAAACTCAACAGTTCCAACAGCAGCACCATGATTACCGGGAACAGTTGCAAATGTTGAAGAAGGAATCATTTTAGAAAGCTCGCTGCCGGAGCCATTATCTTCATCTTCACTGCCACAGACAACAAGCACAGGCTTTTTTATCATTTTCAATTCCTGCGGACTTGAGGATGGTTGTGCATTCTGAAGATAAGCAAGTGCTTTTTGATCAAGACCGGCAGCCTGCACGTTTTTAACCATTGCAGCAAGCTCCGGAACAGAATCTCCCATTAAAGCATGGTAAAACATTTTTCTTCTGGGCCACTCAGGATTGGTAAAACCGGTTCCCATCCCGCCTATTACGGCTTTGGCAACATTTTTATCTTTCAATATCAAACGAGAGGCAATGATCGCTCCCCTTGAATATCCAACTACGCTGTATTTTTGTATTCCGAGCATTTTTGTTAAACCCATAATGTCTCTGGCTTCCGCATCATTTTTATAGGCTTCCGGATTATGAGGCTTATCAGATTGTCCATTGCCCCGCATGTCAAGCGTTATCACTTTATAACCATCATTCAGCAGATCTGTATATATAGCGGTTTTCTTCCAGGTTTCACCGTTTACGATAAAACCATGAATCAGCACTACCGGAGATCCTGTGCCCTTTACTTCATAATAAATTTTCGCCCCATCAAAAGAAGTAAAGAGGTGGCCGGTAGCAGGAGAACTATTCGTTTTCTGAGCAACAACCATAGAGGTAGAAGCAAATAACAAGATAGTTAAAACCGTTAAGACACTTTTTAAATTATTATTTAAACATTTCATTGTGTTGATTTAAAGGAGCATTTTAGTAGCCGGAGATACGAATGATAAGAACATTCATTTGACGGCTTTATTAGAACTGCATGGGTTAAACAATAGTTCAGGAAATTTGTTATTTATGTAATCACTTTATATAAAATTTATAATTATGTCAAACGAAATATCTCAAGATAAGAATGAAAAAGGAAATAGTAAAGATGGTGCTTTAAAGCCTGACTCAGAAACCCAGCATACCACCGATCCGCAGGAACATATGGAAGGACCTATTTCATCTTTAATGAAAAAAGCTGAAGACAGCTTTGAAAGCGAAGATTCCGGAGATAAAAAAAGTAGTTAGTGTCAAGTTAAACTTAATGAGAAGCATGATCTTATTCAGTTTAAACATTTTTCAACGCAGAGAACAGCTGTACTTTGCGTTGAAAAAAACACTTCAACTCGACCACTTCATCTCCTACTTACCTGATCACATAAACAACCCTTAGTCCCTGTGGTATGCCAGCACTAAAAGCACGGGAAGCATAAAATATATCATTAAACAGATCATTAGGCCGATAGAATGCCATGGGATCATTTTTAACATCCTGCCATTTATAGCGTACATTAATACCGAAATAGATTTCCAGACGCAACATATTATTTCTCATAAGGCTTTTCTGTACTCCGGCCTGGATGTTTAACCCTACAACCTGTTTGCGAAATTTGAATGTTGTTAGTTCCTGGTATGCAGGCACGCCATTCAAATAACCTTTATTCAGCCAATCATTTATTTTATAACCCACCCGTTTATAAAAGGGTGCCGATTCAACAAAAAACCGCCTTCTTTCGGAAAGATAATACCTGATACCCGGTTTGAAAATATAACCACTGACTCCTAACTTACGTTGTATGTATTCAGAATAAAAAATATAAGATACATCAGCACTTATAGTCCACCGGTCATTAAGGGTATAGGCCGTTCCGGCGGTTACGTTGCCATCAAACACGTCAACTAATCCGAGCGGACTAAAGCGAATTGCCCATTCATCCTTATACTTCATAGCAACAATATATTGTGCTGTCAATTTTGTTGAAATGATCAAAACCGAAAACACCAGCAAATATCTCATTACATAATTTTTGAAAGAAGTGCAGGGTTCTGGCTGTTTGAAATATCATATAGAAGTACACCATCTGCAACCCAGCAGATCAATGTTCCCTGGTAAGGAATTACATCGATATAATCCCCATCTGTCAATGTCTTTTTTAACAATGGTGTATAAGCACTTGTAATATCGAATACAAGCAACCCTGATTTATCACAAACATATAAAGTATTATCCTGGTATCCCAATCCGTAAGGTTCCTGTACAGGATAAGCAGCTTTTTGCACCGGTTTTGTAATGTCTTTAATATCATAAACAGCCAGCACACTCTGAACACCGCCACAGGGGCCGTTTGTACGTAAGGTTGCAAATGCTACCGTATCTTTTGCTACTACCGGATCGCACCTGCGCAAAACCTGCGGTGAAATCGCTTCACTAAGTTTTTGAGGTTGAAGCGGATCGGTGATGGAATATATATATACCTGGCTTGTAGAGCCTATAAACAGCTTATCTTTAAAAGGAAAAATCGTTTCAATTTCAAATCCAACGTTAACGGCATTTTTCATTACCGGATCACCTGAAGTGGTAATGTCATATACCGTAAGTTTTTGATCATCTACGGTATAAAGATAATTACTCACTATTGCAAATCTGGCGGTTGAGCCGCCCTCTCCTGATACCCCACTGAATTTAGGTGAAGCACCATCCTTACTACAATTACAGAAAGAAATGCTTATAAAAAGCAGTAATAAAATATTTCTTCTCATAATAAAGAATTTGATATTAACGCATGCATTTAGGGTCTGTCAACAATTTCTTTTCCCAGGCCACAACAATTCCTTTTGATGGATCCACGCATTCAAAGGAACAGTTTGTTACGGGAGGATATTTTTGGTTAACGGGTGGAAAAACATTTGCAATTCTTTTTACTAACCTGGGGTTGGCAATATCGCTCATATCAAAAACCACCAGATCGCTCTGGTTATTTGAATATAGGTAATTGCCTTTTACTGCAATCTCAGTACTGAAAGGCAATTGTATAAAAGCCACCTTTTCAGGATGGCTCTTGTCCCTGTTATTGATAATATGAATACCTTTACTGACATCGTTTTGAAAGATATAACTTCCAAATGCATAAATTTTTCCGGCATGTTCCGTTTTACGTGCAGGCTCCACGCTTATTTTATTAATGTCTGCGGCGGAAGCATAAACAGGTGAATAACCTTCAACTTGACCAGGCAAATAAGTAACCGGATCAGGATTACATGCCAATAAAATAAGGGGGAAAAAAGCAGTTATCAGTTTTCGCATTTAGTAGCAATTTGCTGTAATTGACATAACAATTCACAGGAACGATGCTTTTTTTTATTGTAATGACATACAAATGACAATAAAGTATTACAGCTAAATAATTACTTGTATTGAAGGATAAGAAATATACTTAGCTCCTATTGAATTGCCACATTTTAAAAGTGTTTGTTATGCAGTTATTCTTACCCCGATGTTTAAATTTAATTCATAAAGAACGCTGCGGTTAAAAAAACTAATCAGGACGCTGATAACATATATGTCAGTGTATAATTAAGATAACATTAGTAACTTAATAGAAAAATTGCATGCCTCAATCTACAAACAGACCCAAACATAAGCATCCCCATGTGAATTCCCGTCATGAACAAACTTCGCTCAAGCCTCACCGGAAACGCAATGCAGCGCTGCTCATGGCGCTCTTTATCGGATTTCTGGGATTAGCGATCGGCTCGCTTGCCAGCGGCATGAATTATTTGTGGATGATAGCCAGTACCTCAATCGGCGCTATTGCAGGCGCGCTGATAGGGCATGGTATAGACAAGAGCATTGATAAGAAGAGCGATGCATAACGCATGAGGTATAAGATTTTTTGTCACCTTAAAGAAGTTGACACCTTTAATGCATTTTCTACAAACCCTGAAGAGGCAAAATGATTACAGTAAATTGACAAGTACAAGACGCGAACCCCGAAGGGCGTGACATAA